>NZ_JAHUTH010000009.1:0-281889 GCF_025376855.1 Variovorax endophyticus | reverse complement strand
CTTTTGGCGAGACAAAAGAAAGTGACTCGCCCGCCGGGGCGAAATCCCGGCCGACAGCCTCAGCAAAAAGCCACCCCAAATTCAGACCACGACAAACCGATGCGTCCCATCCCGCCCCAACTGCTCGACCAGCCCGAACTCCCAATCCAGATACCCCTGCATAGCCTCCACGGAAGCCGAGGTCCCTTCATAAGGCCTCCGATACCGATCAGTCCTCTCACTACCCAGGCGAGTCTCACCAGCCTCGGAAGGCAGCCCGGCAGAAAACCAGGCCGCATTCCCGCCACGTAGCACGAGCACTTCCACATCCAGCTCCCCACGCGAATCGAGCCACTCCCTCAGATCCGAAGCCGCATACCGAGCCAGCAAACTGCTCCCACAAGTCAGCACATAGCGCCGAGCCAAAGGAATGACGCCAGAAACCGCATCCAAGAGCTGCGCCCGAATCGCAAACCACGCCCCCGGCACATGCCGCTTCACGTAATTCGCACCGGCCGTCACATCGATCACCGCGGTCGATGAAGCATCCCCGTCGAGCAACCGAGCCAGGTCAAGCGGCTCGATCTCTCCAACGGCCCGAGCCACTTCCGGATACACAGCGGCCAGAGCACCGCGTTCGCTCAACGCATCAGCAGCAGGCACAGGCTCCACCACATAGACCTCCCACCCCATCTGTGCCAGCCAGGACGCAGACATCGAAGCCCGCACCCCATCGTCATCCGCCAGCACGATCCGCGCATGCCGCACCGGCACCTGGTGATCCGTCTCCTGCACCAGCTGCCCGCCGGGCGCGCCGGCAAAGCCGGGAAGATGACCCGCCGCGTATTCCTCGGGCGTGCGCACATCGAAGCGATAGACCGTCCGCCCCGCCTCCTCGAGCGCGTCCACGGCATCGACGGCCACCCACCGCACCCCCGCCTTCTCCGCCACGCGCCGCGCATCGGCACGCGCCTGCGAACGATGCGCCTCGCTCACCGCCTCGGGCGCACGCCGCACCGCCCCATGGTCGAGCACCTGCCCCGCGAGCTTCCACCCGATCGTGCCGTTGCGCAGCGCGGCCACGGGATTGGGAATGCCGGCATTCACCAGCGACTGCGTACCGATGATGCTGCGCGTGCGCCCCGCGCAATTGACGATCACGCGCGTGGCCGGATCGGGTGCGAGCTCGCGCACGCGCAGCACCAGTTCGGCGCCCGGCACGCTGGTGGCGCCCGGGATGCTCATGGTCTGGTACTCGTCGAAGCGGCGCGCGTCGAGCACGACCACGTTGGCGCGCTCGTCGATCAGCGCCTTCACCTCGGGCGCCGAGAGCGAGGGCGTGTGGCGCTCGTGCTCGACCAGTTCGCCGAACGATTTGCTCGGCACGTTGACGTCGCGGAACAGCTCGCCGCCGGCCGCGCGCCAGCCCTCGAGGCCGCCCTCAAGCAGGTGCACCCGGGTGTAGCCGAGGCCGGTGAGCCGCCGCGCGGCCAGCGGCGCGAGGTCGGTGCCGCGGTGCTCGCCGAACAGCACGATCAAGGTGTCGCGGCGCGGGATGCGGCGCCAGGCCTCGATCTCGATGCGCGACAGCGGCAGGTTCGCGGCCCACAGCGGATGGGCCTGGGCGAAGGGGTCCTCCTCGCGCACGTCGAGCAGCGCGATCTCGGCGCCGGGCGTGAGCAGGCGTTCGCGCACGGCTGCGAACGAGAGGAAGGGGAAGGCGGAGGTGGCTTGGAGCGTGGCGTCGGTCATGGCGTGGTGGCGGGCGGGGCCGCCCGGAGTTCGGCGGACCGGTCCCAGAGATTGGGCAGCAGCGTGTTGGTGTAGCCCGAGACGAAGGGCTTGCGCCCGCCCTCGGCCGGGTAAGTATGCCGCCGCACCGCGCCGATGTTGGCGCCATAGACATGGATGCTGATCGACACGCGGTCCGCGTGCGCGTTGTGCACGCGGTGCAGGTCGCCGACGGTGGGCGAGACGGCCTCGACGTCGCCTTCGTCGAGCCGCACCGCGTCGCCCACGGGCCGCGCCTGGCCGTCGTCGCCGAAGGCATGGGGCTGGCTGTACTCGGCGCCGCGCAGCATGCCGATCAGGCCCCACACGGTGTGGTCGTGCACCGGCGTGGCCTGGCCCGGTCCCCAGACGAAGCTCACGACCGAGAAGCGCTCGGTGCTGTCGGCATGCAGCAGGTACTGCTGGTAGCGCGCGGGGTCGGGCTGCGCGAAGGCCTCGGGCAGCCAGTCGTCGCGCGCCACCAGCCGGCGCAGCAGCGCACCGCCCTCGGCGAGGATGGCGCGCTCGTCGGGCCGGCCGTCGAGCAGGCGGCCGAAATCGACCACGAACTCGCGCAGCGGCGCGATCGATGCGGGAATGGCGGCGCTCACGCCGCGCGCTTCCAGAGCTGGGTGTCGGAGATCGCGCGCACGTCGACGCGCACCGGCAGGATGCCGTCGCGCGCGGAGCGGTCGGCCACGGCCTGCAGCGCCACGATGTCGGCCTCGCTCACCGGCCGCGCGGCCACCGAGGCGCGCGCGGTGATGAGCCGGGCCGATTCGATCGGCAGCCGCGTGAGCTGGCTGTAGGCCTGCGCGTAGGCCTCGGGATTGGCCAGCGCCCAGTCGCCCGCGCGGCCCAGCCGGTCGAGGAACTGCACGATGGCGGCGCGCTTGGCGGGATCGGCCAGCGAAGGTTCGCTGGCGGTGATGAAGCCCAGCGCGGTGTTGATGCCGCGGCCGTCGCGCAGGATGCGCCCGCCCTGCTGCAGCGCGATCGTGTAGTAGGGATCGAAGATGGCCCAGGCGTCGATCTGGCGCGAGGCGAAGGCGGCCGCCGCATCGGTCGGCAGCACGAACTTCACCGTGACCTCGTCGCGCCGCACGCCGGCCTCCTCGAGCGCGCCGTAGAGCTGGTACTGCGAGATGCTGCCGCGCGCCGACGAGACGACCACGGTCTGGCCGCGCAGCTCGGCCACGCTGCGCAGCTTCGAATCGGGCTGCACCACGATGCCGAGCGAGTCGGCCTTGCCGACGCGCGTGGCGACGATCTTCAGCGGCGTCCTGCCGACGGCCGCGGCGAGCACCGGCAGGTCGCCGGCCATCGCGGTGTCGACCGCCGCGCTGCGCTGCGCCTCGAACAGCGGCGCGGCGCCCTGGAAGTTGGCCCAGCGGTAGGCGAAGGGCGCGCCCTCGAGCGCCTTCGAGGCCTCGAACAGCGAGCGCAGTCCGCCGGCCTGGTCGCCGAGTACCAGCGAGATCTGCGGCTGCGCCCAGCCGCGCAGCGAGGCCGCGGCCGCGAGGGAAAGCGCCGCGCCCTGCTGGAGCCAGCGGCGGCGCGATGCCTTCGAGAACAGCAGGTCGGTCATGCGACGGCTCCCGCCGACAGCAGCGCGCGCTTGCCCGCGCCGACCAGGAGCGCGTCGTTCTGCGGCGTGTGGATGCGGCTGCAGAGCACGTCGCGGTAGTGACGCTCGAGCGGGTTCTGGCGCGCGAGGCCATGGTTGCCCGTGAGCTGCAGCGCGAGCTCGACGGCGCGCACCGCGTTGCCGGTGACGGTGTGCTTGAGCAGCCCGCTGTCGACCGCCGACGGCGTGCGGCCGCCGTCGACGGCCTCGCTGGCCGCGTCGAGCAGCACGCGGTTGGTGCGCAGCAGCGCCTCGATCTCGCCCACCGTCTCCTGCACGCGCGGCAGGCTCGAGAGCGGCGCGCCCAGGCTGCCGGGCGCGCGCTGGTTCAGGAAACCTACGAGCCAGTCGCGTGCCGAGCGCGCGACCGCGTCGTACAGGCTGCCGAGCAGCACCACCATCCAGGCCTGCTGCGAGGCCTGGGCGTCGATGTCGGTCTGGCTGCCGGCATCGGGCGCCCAGTCGGCCGGCGCGCGCAGGTCCACCGCATGGTCGAGCGGGATCGCGACGTTCTCGAACACCACCTCGTGGCTGCCCGAGGCGCGCAGGCCCAGGTGGTCCCAGCTCGCGATCACGCGCACGCCCTCGGCATGGCGCGGCACCAGGAACACGCCGATGCGCGGCGCGGGTTCGTCGGTGCGGGCCCACACGGCGAGCCAGCCCAGGCCCTCGATGCCGGTGGTGTAGAGCTTGTGGCCGTCGATGCGCCAGCCCTCGCCGTCGCGGCGCGCCACGGTGGCGGGCAGGCCGCCGCGCGCGGGCGAACCGAGCGCGGGCTCGACGCGCAGCGCATTGATCAGCGCGCCCTGCTCGACCGCGTCGCGCACCACGCGCTCGCGCAGGTGCGGCGGCCAGCGGCTGTCGCCGCGCGCCAGCCCATGGTGCTGCAGGTAGGTCATGGTGAGGATCAGCGCCGTGGCGGGCTCGCCGCGCGCCACCGCGGCGATCACCTGCCGCGCCGACGCGAGCGTGGCGCCGCCGCCGCCAAAGGCGCTCGGCGCGACCAGTCCGATGAGTCCGTGCGAGTGCAGCGCCTCGAAGTTCTGCGCGGGAAAGGCGCCGCTGCGGTCGTGGTCGGCGGCGGTGCTCGCGAAGCGCGCCGTGAGGCTGGCCAGCAGCGCGGCGTCGGGCAGGCCGGAGGAATCGCGGGAATTCGGGCCGGCCGCGGGCCGGCGCAGGGGGATGGCGCTCATGGTCCCGGCACGTTAGCGAGCCGCCGTGCGCGCGAAAACGACGCATCGCGCATATCCAAACTCGTTTTTCTGCGTTCGCATCGGCGGCGCGGCTGGTTAGTTTCGCGGTGGTCCCGCCCTTCCCACCATCGCACACACACCATGAGCCAGAACCCCACCGACAACGGCGTCGAATTCATCGGCATGATCCAGGGCCAGAAGGTCTCGGAGATCCATGCCGCCCAGGGCCCGGCGATCGACCGCGACTACGTGCGCGCCTTCGCCCAGGCGCACGAGCAGGCCGGCTTCGACCGCGTGCTGGTGCCGCACCACTCGACCGGCCCCGATGCCACGTTGACCGTGGCCTACGCGGCCTCGGTCACCAAGCGCATCCACTTCATGCTCGCGCACCGCCCGGGCTTCGTGGCGCCCACGCTGGCGGCGCGCCAGTTCGCCTCGCTCGACCAGTTCAGCGGCGGACGGCTCGCGGTGCACTACATCTCGGGCGGCTCCGACGACGAACAGAAGCGCGACGGCGACTGGCTCGACCACGACCAGCGCTATGCGCGCACCGACGAATACCTCGATGTGCTGCACAAGGTCTGGCAGGCCGACAAGCCCTTCGATCACGAGGGCGCGCACTACCGCGCGCTCAATGCCTTCTCGGAGGTCAAGCCGCTGCAGACGCGCAACGGCCGCCCGCACGTGCCGGTGTATTTCGGCGGCGCCTCGGAAGCCGCGATCCCCGTGGCCGGCAAGTACGCCGACGTCTACGCGCTGTGGGGCGAGTCGCTCGAGCAGGCGCGCGAACTCACGACCCGCGTGCGCGCCGAGGCCGCGAAGCATGGGCGCAGCGTGCGCTTCTCGGTCTCGTTCCGCCCGATCCTGGCCGAGACCGAGGAGCAGGCCTGGGCCCGCGCCGACCACATCCTGGCCGAGACGAAGCGGCTGCGCGTGGTGCAGGGCTACAACCGCGGCGGCCCGCAGCAGAGCGAGGGCGCCAGGCGCCTGCTGGCCGCGGCCGGACAGGGCACGCGGCTCGACAAGCGGCTGTGGACCGCGGTCGCGCAGGAGATCGGCGGACGCTCCAACAGCACCGCGCTGGTCGGCACGCCCGAGCAGGTCGCCGATGCGCTGCTCGACTACTACGACCTCGGCGTGACCACCTTCCTGATCCGCGGCTTCGATCCGCTGGAGGACGCAGCCGACTACGGGCGCGAACTGATCCCGCGCACGCGCGAACTGGTGGCGCAGCGCGCGGCTTCGGTCCGCAAGGCCGCCTGACCACCCTGCCTTCCTCCCTCCCCCAGCGGGGGAAGGAGCAGATACCCAAAAGGACATCCCCATGAGCGCCGTTCTTTCCATCGACCGCAACGCCTCGGCCCTGAAGCTCAACCCGGTGCCGACGCAGAAGTACTGGTTCGACCCGATCCCGCCGCGCACCAGCGTGCAGGCCGAGCGCCGCCACCGCCAGGAGCGCCTGGCGGGCGCCTTCCGCCTGTTCGCGCGCTTCGGCTTCGCGCAGGGCCTGGCCGGCCACATCACCGCGCGCGATCCCGAGCTGGCCGACCACTTCTGGGTCAACCCGCTGGGCATCCACTTCTCGCGCATCAAGGTCTCCGACCTGCTGCTGGTCAATGCCAGGGGCGAGACCGTGATCGGCGACCGCCCGCTCAACAAGGCGGCCTTCGCGATCCACGCGGCGATCCACGAGCACAACCCCAAGATCGTCGCGGCCGCCCATACCCACTCGACCTACGGCAAGGCCTGGTCGACCCTGGGCCGCAAGCTCGACACGCTGACGCAGGACAGTTGCGTGTTCCACGACGACGTGGCGCTGTTCGACGACTTCACCGGCATGGTGGTCGACACCAGCGAGGGCGACCGCATCGCGCGGGCACTGGGCGACAGGAAGGGCGCGATCCTCAAGAACCACGGCATCCTGACCGCCGGCCCGACGGTGGAGGCCGCGGCCTGGTGGTACATCGCGCTCGACAACGCCTGCCACACGCAGCTGCTGGCCGAGGCCGCCGGCACGCCGCAACCGATCGACGAAGCCACGGCGCGCCACACGCACGGCCAGATCGGCGGGCCCGAGGGCGCGATCCATTCCTTCGACAGCCTCTACCAGGGGCTGGTCGAGGCCGAGCCCGAGCTGCTGGACTGACTCCTTCTTTCTCCTGGAACCGCCGATGAACGCATCCCTCTCCCGCCGCCGCCTCCTGCGTGCCGGCGGCGCCGCCGCCGTGGTCGCCTCGGGCGGCCTGATCGCCTCGCAGGCCTTCTCGCAGTCCACGCGCAAGCTGACCTTCGCCTGGAACGCCGCGGCCTTCTGCCTCTCGCCGGTGGTGGTGGCGCAGGAGCGCGGCTACTTCGAACGCAACGGCCTGCAGGTCGAGCTGATCAACTACACCGGCTCGACCGACCAGTTGCTCGAATCGCTGGCCACGGCCAAGGCCGACGCGGCGGTGGGCATGATCCACCGCTGGCTCAAGCCGCTGGAGTCGGGCTTCGACGTGAAGATCGTCGGCAGCTCGCACGGCGGCTGCGTGCGCCTGGTGGGCGCCAGGGCCGCGGGCGCCACCAGCCTCGCGAGCCTCAAGGGCAAGATCATCGGCGTGTCGGACATCACGAGCCCGGGCAAGAACTTCTTCTCGATCCTGCTCGCCAAGAACGGCATCGACGCCGAGCGCGACGTGACCTGGCGCCAGTACCCGGCCGACCTGCTCGACCTCGCGGTGCAGAAGGGCGAGATCCACGCCATCGCCGACGGCGACCCGAACGTCTACCTGATCGAGAAGCGCAACAAGGGTGCGTTCGTCGAAATCGCGAGCAACCTCACGGGCGAGTACAAGGACAAGGTCTGCTGCATCGTCGGCGCGCGCGGCGAGCTGGTGCGCAAGGACAAGGCCACCGTGGCGGGCCTGGTGCGCGCCATCTCGCAGGCCTCCGACTACGTGGCCGAGAACCCGAACGAATCGGCCAGGCTGTTCGCCAAGTATTCGCCCAAGGTGCCGGTGGAGGACCTGCGCGCGCTGCTGGGCACGCTCACGCATGCGCACCATCCGCTGGGCCGCAGCCTGCGCGACGAGGTCGCGTTCTACGCGGCCGACTTCCGCAACGTGGGCGTGCTCAAGAAGAGCACCGACCCGGCGCGCTTCGCGGACCACGTGTCGTACGACCCGCTGGCCTGAGCACGGTCACGCCATGACGAACCGCATGCCATCCGCCAGCCGCCGCCGCTTCATCGCCCAGGGCGGCGCCGCCGCGACCATCGCCGCCCTGCCCGCCTTCGCGCTGCAGGCCCGTGCCCAGGCGCGCCCGCTGCTCAAGGCCGGCGACCAGAAGGGCGGCCTGCGCGCGCTGCTCGAGGCTGCGGGCGGGCTCGAGGGCCTCTCGTACGACATCCAGTGGTCGGAATTCCCGGCCGCCGCGCCGCTGGCCGAGGCCTTGAACGCGGGCGCCGTCGATTCGGGCCCGATCGGCGATGCGCCGCTGATCTTCGCGCTCGCGGCCGGCACGCGCGTGAAGGCGATCGGCGCCAACCGCTCCGACTCCTACGGCACGGCCGTGCTGGTGCGGCCCGATTCGCCGCTCAGGAGCGCGGCCGAGCTCAAGGGCAAGAGCGTGGCCACCAACCGCGGCTCCATCGGCCACTATGTGACGCTCAAGGCCATCGTCGCGGCCGGGCTGAAGCCCGAGGACATCAACCTGCGCTTCCTCGCGCCGGCCGACGCCAAGCTCGCGCTCACGCAGGGCTCGGTCGATGCCTGGGCCACCTGGGAGCCCTATACCGCGCTGGCCGAGACCAGCGGCCATGCACGCGTGCTCGCGAGCGGCCGCGGCTTGCTGCCGGGCCTGAGCTACCTCGCGGCCACCGAAGCGGCGATTGCCGCCAAGCGGCCGGTGCTGCAGGACTTCCTGCAGCGCGTAGTGCGCGCGCAGCAATGGTCCTATCGCAACGTCGATGCCTTTTCCGCCACGCTCGCGCGCATCATCGGCATCCCGCCCGAGGCCGCCAGGCTGCAGTTCGAGCGGCGGCAGCAGAAGTGGGTGCCGATCGATGCGCAGGTGGTCGCCGACCAGCAGGGCACGGCGGACTTCTACCGGCAGGTGGGGCTGATCAAGCAGGGGCTGGATGTGAAGACCACCTTCGATACCGGCTTCGGGATCGGCATCGCAGCCTAGCTAACCGGCATCCACCGCGCGCGCCAACTGCGCCAGCCGCTTCGCCATCGGCTCGAACAGCTCGGCCGAGGTGTTGCCGTAGCCCAGCACCAGCCCGTTGCAGTCCGGCCCGAGCCGGATCGCGGCGGCCGACAGCGGCATCGGCGCCATGCGGTGGCGCCGCGCCTCGGCGGCGATGCGGCGGTCGTCGAAGCGCGCGGGCAGGCGCAGGGTGAGGTGCATGCCGCAGTGACCGCCGTCGATGGTGTGCGGCAGCCTGAAGTGGCGCTCGAGCGCGGCGCGCAAAGCCTGCTGGCGCTCGCGGTACAGGCGCCGCATGCGGCCCAGGTGGCGGCTGAACTGGCCGCTCTCGATGAAGTCGGCCAGCGCGAGCTGCTCGTGGCGATGGCCGCCGCGCAGCATCTCCTCGAGCGGCGCGCGCACGGTGGCCAGCAGGTCCTCGGGCAGCACCAGGAAGCCCAGCCGCAGCGAAGGGAACATGGTCTTGCTGAAGGTGCCCACGTAGAGCACCGGCGCCTGCGGCACCAGCCCCTGCATGGCGGCGATGGGATCGCCGGTGTGGCGAAACTCGCTGTCGTAGTCGTCCTCGATGATCCAGGCGCCGTGCGCGCGCGCCTGCGCAATCAGCGCGAGCCGCCGCGCGATGCCGAGCACCACGCCCGAGGGGTACTGGTGCGAGGGCGTGGCATAGACCAGCCGCGGCGTTTGCAGCCGCCAGTCCTCCTCGCTCGCGCGCAGGCCGCCGGCATCGACCGGCATCGGCACGATGCGCAGGTCGCCCGCGTGCATCGCGGACTTGGCGCCGCGGTAGCCGGGGTCCTCGACCCAGGCGGTGTCGCCCGGGTCGGTGAGCAGGCGCACGCACAGCGCGATGGCCTCCTGCGCGCCTTCGGCGATCACCACCTGCTCGGCCGTGCAGCGCACGCCGCGCGCCAGGCCCAGGTGCTGCGCGATGGCGGCGCGCAACGCGGGCTCGCCGAAGGGATTGCCATAGCCGAGCGCGGCATGGCCGGCGCCGCGCAGCGCGCGGTCGAGCGCGCCGCGCCAGGCCGCGATCGGGAAGTGCGACAGCGCGGGCACGCCGGGGCGCAGCGCGAGTTCGGGCTCGGCGCGGCTTCCCATGGGATGGATGCGCGCGAGCCGGCCCGCGGTGGCGGGCACGGCCGGCGCGCGCGGGCCGCGGCGCGGCGGCACGGGCGCGGCCAGTTCCATCACGCGCGTGCCCTGGCGGTCGGGCCGCAGGTAGCCCTCGGCCGCGAGATGCTCGTAGGTGGCCGTGACGGTGTTGCGCGACACCGCGAGCGCCTCGGCCAGCGCGCGCGAGCCGGGCAGCCGCGTGCCGGGCGCGAGGCGGCCGTCGAGGATGGCGCGCTTCAGGCGCTCGTGGAGCTGGCGCTGCATCGAGCCGGCCTCGCGCTCGCGTGCGAGCGGCGCCTCGAGCAGCACGCGGCGCACGGGGTCGGACAGGGTGGCGGAGGAGTCGGCGGCATCGGTCATCGGGCGTTTCTCGTGGCACCATGAAATGCTTCTGCGGTGGCACTTTTCGTGGCGCCACGGCGGGCGTACTGTAGCGCCTGTCGTCACCGAAAGAGAGTTCCCCATGCCCGCCTCCCCCACCCCGCACACCCCACTCACCCCGCGCACCAACCAGTTCGGCCAGACCATCGGCGCCGCCCTGCCCGGCTGGTCGCCGCGCCCGAAGCCGCCGCGCACGCCCATCGAAGGCCGCCTGTGCCGGCTCGAACCCTTGTCGGCCGAGCGCCACGCGGCCGACCTGCATGCCGCCCATGCGCTGGCACCCGACGGCCGCGACTGGACCTACCTCTCGGTGGAGCGCGCGCCCGACGCCGCGAGCGCGCGTGCCTACGTGGAGCTGCTCGCGCAGAGCGCGGACCCGATGCACTTCGCGGTGATCGACAAGGCCACGGGCCGCGCCGTGGGCAGCCTCGCGCTGATGCGCATCGAGCCCAACCATGGCGTGATGGAGGTCGGCCACGTGACCTTCTCGCCGCTGCTCAAGCGCACGCCGCTGTCGACCGAGGCCCAGTACCTGCTGATGCAGCTGGCCTTCGACGAGCTCGGCTACCGGCGCTACGAATGGAAGTGCGACAACTTCAACGCACCCTCGAAGAAGGCGGCGCAGCGCCTGGGCTTCCAGTTCGAGGGCGTGTTCCGCCAGGCGATCGTCTACAAGGGCCGCACGCGCGACACGGCCTGGTTCTCGATCGTCGACGGCGAATGGCCAGCGCTGCGCGCGGGCTTCGAGCAATGGCTCTCGCCCGCCAACTTCGATGCCGACGGCAGGCAGCGTCGGTCGCTCGAACAGGTGCGCGCAGCCGCGGCCTGACGCGACTCAGGCCGCGGCGGGCGCGGGCAGCTGCTCGCCGAGGAAGGCCAGGAAGGTCTTCACCACCTCGGACAGGGTGCGGCCCGCCAGGGTCTGCAGTTCGACCGCGCGGCCGCGCATGCCGCGCTCGCGGATCTCCGCCGCGTGCAGCTCGCCGCGCCGCACGCGGTCGCGCACCGTGATCTCGCCCGCGATCGTGAGGCCGCCGCCGTGCAGCACGAAGCTGGCCAGCGACTCGAAGCGGTTGCTGGTCAGCACTGGCTCGAACACCAGCCCGCGCTGGCTGCAGCCCACGTCGAACAGCTGGCGCACGGTGTTGTCGGCGCCCGAGAGCGCGATCGGGTACGGATGCATCTGCGCCAGGGTCACGGTGCGCAGCTTCGCGAGCGGATGGTCGGGCCGCATCACGGCGAACACCGAGGCCGGCTGGCGCCGCTCGACGCGGATGCCGTCGACTGCGGCGCGGCTGTAGGTCAGGCCGATGTCGGCCTCGCCGAGCAGCACCGCCTCGGTCACCTCGGCCGGCCGCGCGGCGCGCAGCTGGAACTGGATGCCCGGGTGTTCGGCGCGAAAGTCCGCGATGGCGCGCGGCAGGAACTCGTTGGCGAAACCCGAGGAACAGGCGAGGCGCACCCGCCCGCGCTTCAAGCCCTGCAGCCCGCGGATGTCGGACACCACGCGCTCGGCCTCGAGCGCGCCGTGCAGCGCATGCGCGGCCAGCAGCTCGCCCGCGGGACTCGCGACCATGCCGCGCGGATGGCGCTCGAACAGCGGCACGCCGAGCAGGTCCTCGAGCATCGCCACCTGGCGGCTGATGGCCGAGGGGCTGACGCTGAGCCGCTCGGCCGCGACCGTGAGCGAGCCGCTGCGGGCCACCTCGAGGAAGTAGCGCAGGGCGGTGTCCTGCAGGCGGTGGGCGGTCATGACGGGCTTTCGCTTTGAGGAAAACGCAAAGATATCGCCAAAAAACGGCAATTGTTCAAAAGCGGCGGCCTGCCTAAGCTGCACGGTGGCCGCCCCGGCCAGCCCCTTCCCTCACCCCCACCGAACGATCCGCGCATGCACCTCCCGCTCCTCCACCGCCCCGCGCCCCGCCCACGCACCCTGCTCGCCCTGCTGGCCGCCGCCCTGATCGCCGGCACCGGCCTGGCCCAGGCGGCCGACCTGCCGCAGGCCGAGGCCGAACGCCACGCGCAGGCCAGCTACCGCGAGTACTTCGAGCTGCTCTCGCTGCCCAACGACGCGATCGTTCCCGAAGACATCCGCAAGAACGTGGACTGGCTCGCCAAGGCCTTCGAGAAGCGCGGCTTCGCGACGCGCCAGCTCGACAACGACGGCAAGCCGATGCTCTATGCCGAGCTGCCCGGGCGCGACCCGGCGCGCAAGACCGTGCTGTTCTACATGCACCTCGACGGCCAGCCGGTGATTCCCGCGCAGTGGGCGCAGAAGAGCCCGTGGACGCCGGTGCTCAAGCGCCGCGCGGCCGATGGCGGCTGGGAGGAGATCGATGCCGCGCCGCTGTTCGACGGCCCGGTCGATCCCGAGTGGCGCGTGTTCGGCCGCGCCTCGGCCGACGACAAGGGCCCGATCATGATGATGCTGGCCGCGATCGACGCGCTGAAGGCGGCCGGCGGCACGCCCGCGGTCAACGTCAAGGTGATCCTCGACAGCGAGGAGGAGAAGGGCTCGCCCTCGATCGCCAAGGTGATGCAGGCGCACCGCGAGCTGCTGGCCTGCGACGCCATCGTGATCCACGACGGCCCGATGCACGCCACCAACCGACCCACCCTGGTGTTCGGCAACCGCGGCGCGGCCGAGGCGCGGCTCACGGTCTACGGCGCCAAGGTGCCGCTGCACAGCGGCCACTACGGCAACTACGCGCCCAACCCGGCGCAGCGGCTCGCGACCCTGCTGGCCTCGATGAAGAACGAGCAGGGCCGCGTGACCGTGGCCGGCTACTACGACCGGGTGCGCATCAGCGCGGCCGACCGCCAGGTGATGGCCGCGGTGCCCGACGACGAGACCGCGCTGCGCCACCGCCTGGGCATCGCGCGCACCGACAAGGTGGGCGCCAACTACCAGGAGGCGATGCAGTACCCTTCGCTCAACGTGCGCGGCATGGCCTCGGCGGCGGTCGGCGACAAGGTCGCGAACATCGTGCCCGACCGCGCGGTGGCCGAGCTCGACCTGCGCACCACGCCCGATTCCGACGCGGCCTACCTGGGCGCGCTGATCGAGAAGCACATCGTCAAGCAGGGCTACCACCTCGTGAAGGGCACGCCCAGCGACGAGGACCGCGCGCGCTACGACAAGCTCGCGACCTTCAGCTACCAGAGCGAGGGCGCCGACGCGGCCGGCGCGCCGATCGATTCGGCGATCGGGCGCTGGGCCTACAAGTCGCTGACCGACAGCTTCGGCGCCACGCCGGCGCCGGTGCGCATCCGCATGATGGGCGGCACGGTGCCGACCGCGGAGATCGTCAAGGTGCTGCAGGTGCCGTTCGCGATCGTCCCGCTGGTGAACGCCGACAACAACCAGCATGCGGCCAACGAGAACCTGCGGCTGGGCAACTACGTGAGCGGCGTGCGCACCATCTACAGCCTGATGACGCACCCGCTCTGAACGAACGGAGGCTCAGGCGCCCTTGCCGGGCTTCTGCGCCTGCTCGCACTTCACCTGGATCCGCTCGCGCTCGTCGAGCGTGGCGCCGATGCGCACCGCGCTGAGGCAACCGCCCCAGACGCAGCCGGTGTCGGTCGACAGCAGGTCGGGCCGCGACACCCAGCCCAGCGTGGACCAGTGGCCGAAGGCGACCGTGGCTTCGGCCGTGCGGCGACCCGGCACGTCGAACCAGGGCATGTAGCCCGCGGGTGCCTGGGCCGCGTCGTCCTTGGTCTCGAACTCCATCGTGCCGTCGACGGTGCACAGCCGCAGCCGCGTGAGCGCGTTGACGATCACGCGCAGCCGGTCGCTGCCTTCGAGCGTGTCGCTCCAGCGATCGGGCTGGTTGCCGTACATGGTGGTGAGGAATTCGCCGAGGTCGGGGCCGCGCAGCACCGCCTCGAGCTCGCCCGCGTGGGCACGCACGTCGGCCACGCTCCACTGGGGCAGCACGCCCGCGTGCACCATCAGCAGGTCGCGCGCGGCCGCGCCCGAACCGATGCGCCGGTGCAGCGCCATGTGCTGGTGGCGCAGCCAGTCGAGCATCGCCTCGCGGTCGGGCGCGGCCAGCAGCTCGGCCAGCGTGTCCTTGCGGCCGGACTTGCGCACGCCATGCGCCACGCCCAGCAGGTGCAGGTCGTGATTGCCCAGCAGGCTCAGCGCCGCGCCGCCCAGGCGCTGCGCGCGCCGCAGCACCTGGGCCGATTCGGGGCCGCGGTTGACCAGGTCGCCGAGCAGCACCGCGGTGTCGCGGCTGGGAGAGAAAGCGAGCTCGTCGAGGAGCCGGCCGAGCGCGCTGTCGCAGCCCTGGATGTCGCCAATCAAGTAAAGTGCCATCTCCTCATTCTCTCCCCCCGTACATGGATGTCTTCCTGCTGGCCTTGCTGACCACGCTCAACGCGTTGTTCGCAATGTCCGAAATGGCCCTTTCCACCAGCCGCCGCGCGCGCCTCGCGGCATTGGTCGAAACCGGGGATACGGGCGCCGCCGCGGCGCTCAAGCTGATGGAGTCGCCGACCCAGTTCCTCTCGACGGTGCAGATCGGCATCACCTCGATCGGCATGCTGAGCGGCATCGTGGGCGAGGCTGCCTTCGCGGCGCCGCTGGCGGTGTGGATGGAGAGCGTGGGCATGGGCGCGGGCACCGCCAGCGTGGTGTCGACCGCGGTGGTGGTCACCTGCATCACCTTCTTCACGATCATCTTCGGCGAGCTGGTGCCCAAGCGCATCGGCCAGCTCTACCCCGAGCCGGTGGCGCGCTGGGTCTCGCGCCCGATGCGCGGCCTGGCCAAGGGCGCCAAGCCCTTCGTCTGGCTGCTCGCGGGCGCCACCGCCACCGTGCTGAAGCTGCTGCGCATCGACGCCAACGCGGCGCGCTCGGTGACCGAGGAAGAGATTTCCGCCAGCCTCGAGGAAGGCGTGGACGCCGGCGTGATCGAGCAGCACGAGCACCAGATGGTGCGCAACGTGTTCCACCTCGACGACCGGCGCCTGTCCTCGCTGATGATCCCGCGCGCCGACATCGAATGGCTCGAGGCCTCGTTCAGCGTGGCCGAGGCGCTGCAGAAGGTGGCGGCCGCGGGCGCGCTCAACCTGGTGCATTCCTGGTACCCGGTGTGCCGCAACTCGCTCGACGACGTGGTCGGCGTGATCAGCGTGGCGCACCTGCTGCGGCTGGGCCCGGCCCACGTCGGTACGCTGGGCCAGGAGGCCACGGCCGCGGTGTTCGTGCCCGAGACGCTGACCGGCATGGAACTGCTCGAGCAGTTCCGCGCGCGCGCCGGCCGGCTGGTGTTCGTGGTCGACGAATACGGCGTGGTGCAGGGCCTGATGACGCCGCGCGACCTGCTCGAAGCGATCACGGGCGAGTTGCAGCCCGGCATGCAGACCGACGCCTGGGCTCACGAGCGGCCCGATGGCATCTGGGAGCTCGACGGCCTGATGCCGGTGTCGGAGCTGCGCGCGCGCCTGGGCATCCGCGAGCTGCCCGACGAGGAGCGCGGCCTCTACAACACGGTGGCCGGCTTGCTGATGGCGGTGTCGGGCCACCTGCCCTCGGTGGGCGAGCACATCGACTGCGCCGGCTGGTGCTTCGAGGTGACCGCGCTCGAAGGCCGGCGCATCGACCGCGTGCGCGCCTCGCGCGATCCCTCGGTGCCGTCCGGCGGCGACGACTGACGCGAGCGGGGCGCCGATGCTGTCGCTGCTCGCGCTCGCTTGCCCCCAATGCTCCGCGCCGCTGCCGCGCGCGGCGCGCTGGCGCACCGTCAACTGCAGCTACTGCGGCGCCACCATCTCGCGCGGCGAGGAAACGGTCGAGCGCGAGAGCTTCCGCGCCGCGTTGCAACGCGCCAATGCACGGGGCGCCGACGGCGCGCGCCTGCTGCGCTGGCGCGGCGCGCGCTACCGCGTGCTGGCGCCGCTGGCCACCGGCGAGCACAGCGAGGTGCTGCTGGCCGAACGGCTCGGCGCCCTGCCCGAGCGCGTGACCTTCAAGCTGGCGCGCGGCCGGGAGGGCGCCGAGGCGCTGGCGCGCGAGCATGCCGCGTTGCAGGCCCTGCAGTCGCTCGCCATGCCCGGCGCCGCCTATTTCACGCGCCGGCTGCCGCAGCCCGTGGGCCTCGGCGCGATCGATGCCGCCGATGGCTCGGAAGACGCGCGCCAGGCGCTGGTGCTGCGCCATCCGACCGGCTACTGGGGCAGCCTGCTCGACGTGCAACGCGCCAACCCGCGCGGCATCGATGCGCCCCATGCGGTCTGGCTCTGGCGCCGCATGCTCGAGGTGCTGGCCTTCGTGCACGACGCGGGCTGGACGCACGGCGACCTCTCGCCCGCCCATGCGCTGGTGCATCCGCGCGACCATGGCGTGCTGCTGATCGGCTGGTCGCGCGCGCGGCACGACACGGCACGCGCCGCGGACGACCTCGCGCAGAGCGCCTGGGCGGTGCGTGCCGTGCTGCATGGCCACGAAGGCCTCGGCGAACCGGGCACCGGCGCCGCGCCCGCGCCGCTGGCCGCGCTGCTGCGCCGCTGCAGCGAGGACCCCGGCGAATGCCGCCGCCTCGGTGCGCGCGGCATCGAGCAGGCGCTGTCGGCGGCCGCGCGCGAGGCCTTCGGCGCGCCGCGCTTCATTCCCTTCGATCCCGCGCCGCACGGCGGCTGACGGTCCTTTCTTCTTCTCTCTTCACGACGAGGAACATCCATGGGTTACGGAAACTATTCGCACGCCGCGCACGCGGCCCTGGTCGCGGACCGCGCCACCAAGTCGGGCGCCGAGGTCTTCACCCAGACCGCCACCCATCCGCTGATGGACCCGCGCGGCCTCAAGGTGCGCGAGGCGCGCGACAACGCCGACCATCCGAACTCGCTGGGCATCGTGTTCGCGCTCGACGTCACCGGCTCCATGGGCGACATCCCGCAGACGCTGGCGCGCCGCGAGCTGCCGACCTTCATGAAGCTCTTGACCGACTGCGGCGTGGCCGACCCGCAGCTGATGTTCATGGCGATCGGCGACGCCACCTCCGACCGCGCGCCGCTGCAGGTGGGCCAGTTCGAATCCACCGCCAACCTGATGGACCAGTGGCTCACCTGGAGCTACCTCGAGGGCGGCGGCGGCGGCACCGGCGAGGAGAGCTACGAGCTGGCCTTCTACGTGATCGCGCAGCACACCGACATGGACTGCTGGGTCAAGCGCAAGAAGCGCGGCTACCTGTTCGTGACCGGCGACGAGCTGCCCTACCCCGCCGTCTCGCGGCACCAGATCGAGGGTCTGGTCGGCGAGAAGCTCGACGAGGACATCCCGATCGAGGAGGCCATCGCGGCCGCGGCCGAGACCTGCCACCTGTTCTTCCTGATCCCCGACGCGCAGCGCCGCCGCCGCTGCGAACCGCGCTGGCGCGAACTGCTCGGCGACCACGTGATCTGCATGGACTCGCCCGACGACGCCTGCGCGGTGGCCGCGGGCATCGTCGCGCTGACCGAGAAGGCCGTGCCCAGCCTCGACGAGCTCGGCCGCGTGATGGCCGCGACCGGCAGCGTCGACGAGGCGCGCATCAACGGCGTGCTGCATGCGCTCGACGGCTATGCGGCGCTGCTCGATCCGAACAAGCCGCGCCACGCGCCGCCGAGCGCCGCCGCGTCGGCACCGCGCTCGTCGTGGTGGAAGCGCCTGTTCGGCTGACCCCTTCGCGCGCGTCGTGAGCACCGGCGCCACGCGCTATCTCTCGCTGCTGGGCCTGGGCTTCGGCGACTGCGGCAAGGGGCTCTACACCGACCACTTCTGCGCCGCGCTGCGCGCCCACACCGTGGTGCGCTTCAACGGCGGCGCGCAGGCCGGCCACAACGTGGTGCTGGCCGACGGGCGCCATCACACCTTCTCGCAGTTCGGCGCCGGCAGCTTCCAGCCCGGCGTCGCCACGCTGCTCGCGAGCCCGGTGGTGGTGCATCCCACGGCGCTGCTCGTCGAGGCCGCCGTGCTGCGTGACAAGGGCGTGCCCGACGCGCTCGCGCGCCTGCGCATCGACGCGCGCTGCCGCGTGACCACGCCCTTCCACCAGGCCGCGGGCCGGCTGCGCGAATGGGCGCGCGGCGAGGCGGCCCATGGCAGCTGCGGCGTGGGCGTGGGCGAGACCGTGCGCCAGGCACTGGCCGCGCCCGACCTCGCGCTGCGCTATGGCGACCTGCTGCGGCCGGCGCTCGCATTCGAGAAGCTCGAGGCGCTGCGCCTCGTGTTGCTGCGCGAATTCGCGCCACGGCCCGATCCCGATTGGCAGCGCGAACAGACGCTGCTGGCCGATGCCAGCCTGTCGCAGCGCTGGCTCGCGGCCGTCGAACCCTGCCTGCGCGCCACGCCGCCCTCGGGCGTCGATGCGGTCGCCGAGCAACTGGCGCGGCCCGGTGCCGTGGTGTTCGAGGGCGCGCAGGGTGTGCTGCTCGACGAATGGCGCGGCTTCCATCCGCACACGAGCTGGAGCACGGTCTCCACCGCCGCGGTCGAGGCCGTGCTGTGCGACGCCGGCCTGGGCACGCCGCCCGTGCGGCACCTGGGCGTGCTGCGCAGCTACCTCACGCGCCATGGCGCCGGACCACTGCCCACGCACGATCCCGCGCTCGCCGCGCGGCTGCCCGAGCCGCACAACGCCGACGCCGGTTGGCAGGGCGCGTTCCGCCGCGGGCATCCCGATGCCGTGCTGCTGCGCTATGCGATCGCCGCGGCCGGCACGCTCGACGGCCTGGTCGCGAGCCATCTCGATGCGATCGGACGCGCGGGCCTGCGCTGGTGCGAGGGCTACCGCGATACCGATGGGGAAACCATCGCGCAGCTCGCGTTGGGCCCCGAGGCGGACCTCGATCATCAACTGCGCCTGACGCGCCTGCTGGAGCGCGCGCAACCGGTCTATGCGGAGGCCGGCATCGCGAGCGAGCGCGACTGGCTCGAACGCGTGGAGGCCGCGAGTGGCCTGCGCGTGCAATGGGGCTCCCACGGCCCCACGCGCGACACCCTCGAGGCGCTGCGGCCATGAGCAAGGTCGACGACACCCGCTTTTGGGACCGCGGCGCGCGCAAATACGCGCGCGGTGCGGTCGCGGACCCGGCCGGTTACGAGCGCACGCTGGACCGCACGCGCGGTCTGCTGCGGCCGGACCATGGCGTGCTCGAACTGGGCTGCGGCACCGGCAGCACCGCGCTGCGGCTCGCCGGTGGCGTGCGGCGCTATCTCGCCACCGACATCTCCACCGAGATGATCGCGATCGCGCAGGAGAAGCTGGCCGCCCAACCCGTTGCGGCCCTCGCGCTGCGCACCGCGACCGTGGACGAACTCGCGACCGGCACCGAACGCTTCGACGCGGTGCTGGGCTTCAACTACCTGCACCTGGTGCGCGACCTGCCAGGCACGTTGCGCGGCATCCATGCGTTGCTGGCAAGCGATGGCCTGTTCGTGTCCAAGACACCCTGCCTCGGCGACATGCCGGTGCCGTTGCGCCTGCTCCTGCTGCCCGCGATCGGCCTGGCCCGCGCGCTCGGCAAGGCGCCGCACGTGTCGGTGTTCGACACGTCGCAACTGAGCCAGCGGATCGAGGCGGCGGGCTTCGAGATCCTCGCCACCGAGCGCCATGGCTCGAAGCGCGGCGATCCGCGCGCCTTCATCGTGGCGCGCAGGCGATAGGGACGCCAACGCCCATCGGCCGAAACGGCGGCCGCACGAGGCCGGACAAATCCCTATCGCGCCCGCGCGCGCGATGCCTACCATGCGGCACCGGGCCGATGCCCCGCACCGCTGGGAGACACCATGACGATTTCGACGCCGCGGCATCGCGCCCGCGGCTGGCTGTTGGCGCTCGCTTGCGCCGCGCTCGGCACGGGCGTGGCGCCTGCCCACGCGCAGGTGCTGCAGCTCAAATGGGGCCATGTCTATGAGCCTTCGAGCATCTTCCACCAGCAGGCCGAGCTCGCGGCGCGCAAGATCGCCGAGCAGTCCGAGGGAAAGATCAGGATCGAGGTGGTGCCCGCCTCGAAGCTCGGCCAGGAGAGCGACTACCCGCTGATGCTGGCCAACGACTCGGTGCAGATCGCCTATGTCACGGCCGCCACGCTGGCCGAGGGCTATGCGCCGCTGCGCCTGGGCAGCTATCCCTTCGCCTTCAAGGACCTCGACCACGTGCGCAAGTACCTCGCGAGCCCGCTGCTGGGCCAGCTCATGAAGGGCTACGACGAGCGCAGCGGCAACCACCTCGTGGCCTCGGTCTACTACGGCGCGCGCCAGGTCACCTCGAACCGGCCGCTCGCGCGGCCCGAGGATTTCCGCGACCTGCGGCTGCACGTGCCCGATGCCTCGGCCTACCAGCTGTTCGCCACCGCGCTCGATGCCAGGCCCGTGACCCTGCCCTACGTCGGCCTCCATGACGCGCTGAAGAAGAACGAGGTCGAGGCGCAGGAATATCCGCTGAGCACGGTGAAGGCCAAGAAGCTCTACGAGGTGCAGAAGTACGTGCAGCTCACCGCCCACGTCTACGACACGCTGGGCATCGTGATCGGCAAGGCCGCCTGGGCCAGGCTCTCGGCGCCGCAGCAGGCCATGGTCGAGAAGGTGCTGGTCGACGGCGCCAAATGGACCAACGTGGGCGTGATCGCGGGCGAGCTGGAAGACGAGCAGTTCCTGCGCGGCAAGGGCATGACGGTGTCGCAGGTCAACCGGCAGCCTTTTCTCGAGCGCATCGCGCGGCGCTCCACGCCCGAGCAACTGGGCGCGCGGCCCGGCGACTGGGCGAAGCTGCAGGCACTCGCCAACTGATCGCTCGCGCCTGTTGGCGAACCGGCCGCGCTGCTGCACACTGGCGAGCGGCATGCGCCCTGACCGCATTGCCGGGAGCACACCGTGGAATTCCTCCTGGACCCGAATGTCTGGATCGCCTTCGCGATGCTGACCGCCCTCGAGATCGTCCTGGGCATCGACAACATCATCTTCATCTCGATCCTGGTCGGCCGGCTGCCGCCCAATCAGCGCGACAAGGCGCGCCGGCTCGGGCTGGGCTTCGCGATGGTCTCGCGGCTGTTGCTGCTGTTCTCGCTGAGCTGGGTGATGGGCCTCACGGCCGACCTGTTCCACGTCTTCGGCCAGGGCATCAGCGGGCGCGACATCGTGCTGCTGCTGGGCGGCCTGTTCCTGCTCTACAAGGCCTCGCACGAGATCTTCCTCGAGGTCGAGGCCGGCGAGGAACACGGCCCCGATGCCGCGGAGGACGGGGGCGCGCGCAAGGCCGCGTTCTGGGGCGTGATCGGCCAGATCGCCATCATCGACATCGTGTTCTCGCTCGACTCGGTGATCACCGCCGTCGGCATGGTCGACCAGATCGCCGTGATGGTGGCCGCGGTGGTCGCCTCGGTCGGCGTGATGCTGGTGGCCGCCAAGCCGATCGGCGACTTCGTCGACAAGCATCCCTCGGTCAAGGTGCTGGCGCTGGCCTTCCTCGTGATGGTGGGCATGGTGCTCACGGCCGAGGCCTTCGACAAGCACGTGCCCAAGGGCTACATCTACGCGGCGATGGCCTTCTCGCTCGCGGTCGAGGCGCTGAACATCCGCGCGCGCGGCAAGCGCACCGCGGCGCGGGCGCTGAAGGCACGGGCCGAGGCGGGCAAGGCGCCCTGACCGGAACGACTCGCTAACGCATCTCTGTGGCATTATCCGGCCGCCACTCCAACGACGACCGACGAGATTCCACATGATCCGCAAGAACCCGCGCGGCGACCTGCCGCAGATCCATCCAAGCGCCTTCGTCGACCCGACCGCGATCCTCTGCGGCCTGGTCGTGGTGGAGGAGAACGTGTTCATCGGCCCCTATGCCGTGATCCGCGCCGACGAGACCGATGCGAACGGCCACATAGCCCCCATCGTCATCGGCGCGCACTCGAACATCCAGGACGGCGTGGTGATCCATTCCAAGTCGGGTGCGCCGGTGACGATCGGCGAGCGCACCTCGATCGCGCACCGCGCCATCGTCCACGGGCCGTGCCGGGTGGGCCAGGGCGTGTTCATCGGCTTCAACAGCGTGCTGTTCAACTGCGCGGTCGGCGACGGCAGCGTGGTGCGCTACAACGCGGTGGTCGACGGCTGCGAGCTGCCGCCGAACTTCTACGTGCGCTCCACCGAGCGCATCGGCCCCGAGACCGCCCTGGACGGACGGCCGACCGTCTCGGTGGATGCGAGCGAGTTCTCGGAGGACGTGGTGCGCACCAACAACGCGCTGGTGCAGGGCTACAAGAACATCCAGAACGAGTTCTAGGCTAGGGCCTGTTCACACTATGCAAGGGGTCGCGAAGCTCGCCAAAGCCCGCCCATCAAGGCGCGCGACGACGCGTGTGCGTCCGCACACGCTAGGAGCGCAACGCCGAGGGGCGGGCTTTGGCGAGCTTCCCTCCGGGTTGCCCCGCAAAGGGGCCGTCTGCGGCGTTGCCCGCGCTTGCAAGGCGGACGCCTTGCTGCGCGCGGGCGCCTTGCATCCAGCCCCTTTGCGGGGCAACGCGACCCCTTGGATAGTGTGAACAGGCCCTAGTGCCCTCAGCCTGCGCCATAGGCCGGCTGCGGAAATTCCAGTTCGACGCGCCGGCACGCGCGCGGGAAGATCGTGGCCACCGAACGCCACGAAGGAGCCCGCGATGCACCTCTCCCCGCCATTCCCCCACCGCGCCCTGCGCGCGATGCTCCTCGCGGTCGCGTTCGCCGCGGCCGCCAGTGCCTCGGCGCGCGACACGGCCGTGGCGGTCACGCCCGAACAGCGCTTCCAGCTCGCGCTCGAGGCCCAGTCCGCGCGCGACTACCGTTCGATGATGTCGCTGCTGCGCGAGGCCGGCGCCTCGGGCCACCGCGAGGCGCAGGAGATGCTCGGCGTGGTGCTGCTGGCCGGGCCGCTGCTGTACGGCAACGGCGTGCCCGCCGACCGCTGCGAGGCCCGCCACTGGGCGCGCGAGGCGGCGCGCCAGGGCAGCGAGGTCGGCCAGCACCAGCTGCACCTGCTCAACCGCGCGCGCAACGCGCCCATGGGCAGGGAGGCCTGCGATGCGCAGCGTTCCTGAGTTCGCGCGCGGGCTGCTCGCGCGGCACGGCGCGGTGGGCCTGCTGCAGGCCTGGCGCATGCTGCTCGCGGCGGTCGCGGTGGCGGCCTTCGCGGCATCGGTCGATGCGGGCAGCGACGAAGCACCGGCCGCCACCTGCACGACGGGCGACTGCGTCCGGGCCGCGGCCTGCGAGCATCCGTCGCGCTAGCGATCCGCGTCGAGGCACGGGGACGACAATGGGGCACGCCCCACTCGCCGCCCCCGCATGCCCTCCACCACGATCCTCTCCGTCTTCGCCCACCGGCCGATCGAGGGCCTGCTCGAGAACCACGCGGCCTATGCGGCGCGCTGGGGCTATGCGCACGAGGCCAGGGACAGCCTGCACGTGTTCGGCGACCGGCAGGCCGAGCTCTACAAGTACCACGCGATCTATGGCGCCCTGCTCGCGCTGGCCGAAGGCGGGCTGCTGCTGGTGCTCGACGAGTTCTCGGTGATCTACGGCCGGCAGAAGCTCGAGGACGTGGCACAGGGCCATGACTTCGTGGTCGTGTCGCAGGAACCCGGCGCCGGCCTGCCCACATCGAGCGGGATGATCCTGCGCAACACCGCCGAGGTCCGCGAGCGGCTGCGGCTGCTGGTGTTCCGTCTGTCGGTGAGCGTGGCGGGCGACCCGGACACGCTGGGCAAGTCCGCCGGCGAGCACCTGGGCGAGGCCTTCGCCGTGCATCCGCTCGAGAACCGCTTGGCCAACGGCTTCTACAGCAGCATCCAGGCCGTCTGGGACGGCGGCGGCCGCGTGGCCATCGACCAGTTGCCGAGGGTGGTGCCGCTGGTCGCGCATGCCGCGCCGCGCTGGGAACGCCAGCATGGCGTGTGGCTGCCGACCTATGGCTACGACTTCCGCTACGTCAGCGTGCTGCTCGAGCAGGCGCGGGCCTTCGAGGAGGAACGGCCGCTCGACCTGCCGGCGCAGTGGGAGCAGGCCGCGCAGGAGGCACGGGGAGGCGAGTTGCACCTGAACCCGCAGGCGAAGATCGCCTTCGTCTCGTTCTACGACGCCAAGGTCGCGGGCTACGGCCGCATCCACGAAGACAACCTCGCGCGCTACTGCGAGCGCCACGGCTATGCCCATCACCTCTATCGCGAGCTGCCGGCCTTCGTGCCGGCGGGCGTGCAGGCCAACTGGGCCAAGATGCATCTGGTGCGCGAGCATCTGGCGCAGCACGAGCAGCTGTTCTGGATCGATGCCGACATCCTCGCGATCAACCAGCGCCTCGGCGTCGAGGACGTGCTCGGCGCGCGCGACTTCGTGATCGGCATGGACCACAGTGCCTGGCCCGCGAACTCGGGGCTGATGGGCTTTAGGCCCGGGCCGCGCATGCGGCAGTTCGTCGACCATGTCTGCGCGGCCATCGAAACCGCGCCCGACAAGTCGAACGTCTATGCGGGCGGTGGCGACCAGGCCAGCGTGCTCGCGGGCATGCGCCAGTTCGGGCTCGAGAACGCCGAGCACGTGATCGACGCGATCTCGCTCGCGCCGGCGCCGATCTACGCGACCCGCGACAGCCGCTTCGTGCACTTTCCGTCGCAGATCAATGCCTACCGGGCCGAGGCGATGCGGGCCTGGGACCGGTGGAGCCACGAACGCTGAAACCTCAGACGTTCTTCGCAAAGATGATGAAGCCCGTGCGGTCCGCGACCTTGTCGTAGAGCCGCTGCCCCGCGAGATTGGTCTCGTGCGTCTGCCAGTAGACGCGCTTCAAGCCGGCCTGCCGCGCACGCTCGTACACGCCCTCGATCAACTGCCGGCCCACGCCCTGCCCGCGCAGCGAGGGCAGCGTGAACAGGTCCTGCAGATAGCAGGTCGGCTCAATGCGCGTGGTGCTGCGGTGGAACAGGTAGTGCGTGAGGCCGACCAGCCGGCCCTCGTGCTCGGCCACGAGCGCATGCACGGGCTCGTAGGTATCGAAGAAGCGCTGCCAGGTGGCCTGCGTGATCGCGTCGGGCAAGGCCGTCGGGCCCTCGCGCTCGTAGAAGGCGTTGTAGCCGTCCCACAGCGGCTTCCAGTCGGCGTAGTCGTCGCGCGTGGGCGGGCGGATCACGAGGGTCGGGTTCATGGCGTGTGCAATGCGCGGGTGCGCGTCGGGCGAAAAGCCGGCATTGCAACACGAACGGGCTGGGGCGCAGCTAAGGATTCGCTGAAGACGTCACGCTCAGGAAGAATTCCTCGAGTGCCGCTGCCGGCAGGTGGCCGCGCAGCCCGATCGCGACCACCGCCGCGCCTTCGGCATCGAGCGGCGCGGCAGCCCGCCGCAGCATGCCGTGGCGGCCCGCGTACTGGACTTCGGACCAGGTCTCGACACCGCCCTCGGCCTCGATCTTCAGCAGGCCCTTGAGCCGCAGCACGCCGGGCGGCATCGCGCGCATCCAGGCGCGCAAGGCCTCGGGCGCGAACGTGGCCGAAGGCCGGGCGCTCCAGGTCGCGAACTGCGCACCGTGGTCGGCGTGATGGCCATGATCATGGTCGCAGCCCGGCACATCGCAATGCGCATGCGGCCTTGCCTGCCCATGCAACCCCGAGGCCAGCGCGAGCGGCAGCTCGGACTGCGTGGTCGCGACTCGCGGCGTGCCCGGCACGGTCGCGTCGAGCCAGGCCATGCCGGCCGCCAGCGCCGCATCGTCCGCGATGTCCGTCTTGTTGAGCACCACGAGGTCGGCCGACTTCGCCTGCCGCGCGAGCGTGTCGGCCAGCAGCGGGTCGCGCGACTGCGCGGCGACCGCGCTCGCATCGACCAGCACCAGCACGGCCTGCAGGCTCAGCTCGGGCGCGGCCATGCCGATCTGCGCGATGCGCCAGGGGTCGGAGACGCCGCTGGCCTCGATCACCACGGCGTCGAACGGCGGCTGGGCGTCGATCGTGCCCTGCAGCGCGCGCCCGAGGTCGTCGCCGATCTGGCAGCAGACGCAGCCGTTGGTGAGCGCGACGGTGTCGCCATGGCGCGCGGCGATCAGGCCGGCATCGATGTTGAGCGCGCCGAAGTCGTTGACCAGCACCGCCATGCGCAGGCCCTCGGCCTCGGCCAGCCAGCGGTTGAGCAGCGTGGTCTTGCCGGCGCCGAGGAAGCCGCCGACGACCGTGAGCGGCAGGCGCCGCGCCGTCATCGCGGTCATCGCGCCCTCATGCCTCGAACACGCGGCCCGACAGCACCGTGCCCCAGACGCGCAGGTCCTTGAGCCGCATCGGGTCGATGGCCAGCGGATCCTCCTCGAGCACGCAGAAGTCGGCGCGCTTGCCGCATTCGATGCTGCCGATCTCGCCATCGAGCTTGAGGGTCCAGGCCGCGCCCAGCGTGATGGCGCGCAGCGCCTGTTCGACGGTGATGCGCTCGGCCGCGCCGAGCACGCGGCCCTTGGGCGTGACGCGGTTGACCGCGCACCAGGCGGTGAACAACGGGCCGAGCGGCGTGACCGGCGCGTCGGAATGGATCGCCAGCGGCACGCCGGCGGCGAGCGCGCTGCCGCAGGCATCGAGCCGGTTGGCGCGGTCGGGGCCCATGGTCATCTCGTAGTGCTGGTCGCCCCAGTACCAGATGTGGTTGGCGAACAGGTTGGCGCACAGGCCCAGCGCGGCCATGCGGCGGAACAGCGGCGCGTCGATCATCTGGCCGTGCTGCAGCGTGTGGCGGTGGTCGGGGCGCGGCGCGCGCGCGAGCACGCGGCCGATGGCGTCGATCGCGACCTCGCTGGCCTCGTCGCCGTTGGTGTGGGTGTGGATGGTGAGGCCGGCGCGGTGGTAGGTCTCGAAGTCGGCCTCGTACTGCGCGGGCGCGGTCACCCAGATGCCGTTGGGCGCGCCGTTGAAATGGCCGGGCCAGCGCAGCCGCGCCGAGAAGCCCTGGATCGAGCCGTCGAGCATCATTTTCACGAGGCCATAGCGCAGCCGGTCGGTGTTGCGCGGCATCAGCGCCTGTACATGCTCCGCGCCCTGCGCCGCGCCGTGCGTGCCGTGGAAGGCCTGGAACGCGGGCAGGATGCGCACCGCGAAATCCTCGGCGCCAGTGGCGCGCTCGAGCACGCCGCAGTCCTCCTCGGTGAGCTTGTTGACCAGGTCGGTGGCGGTGGTCACGCCCTGCATGCAGGCCAGCCGCGCGAAGGAGCGCACGCCGGCCTCGGTCATCGGCGCCAGCAGGCCGGCATTGCCGATCCTGCGCAGCACCAGGAACATCGCGGCCGGCTCCTGCAGCTCGCCGGTGGGCTCGCCCGCGGCCGGCCCGGCGGCGAACTTGACCACGCCCTCGACCTCGTTGTCGCGCGTGATGTCGGCGATGCGCAGCATCGCGCTGTTGACGTTCATCAGGTGGCCGTTGGCATGGCCGATGACGATCGGCCGCGTGGCGCTCGCGCGGTCGACGTGCTCCACCGTCATGCGCTCGCCGCCGAAATAGATCGGATCGAAGCCCCAGGCCACCAGCGGCTCGGACTCGGGCCGGCCCTCGGCCTGCATGCGCGCGGCGATCTCGGCCAGCCGCGCGACCACGGCCTCCATCGAGCGCAGGCCGCTCCAGACCTTGCCCTGCGGATCGCGCCGGTCGAACCAGCCGAGATACGCCCAGTCCCACATGCTGCCTTCCTTGAGGTGGCAGTGGCCCTCGACCAGCCCCGGCATCAGCACCTTGGACGCGAAGCGCTCGTCGAGCGCGAAGTCGCCCCAGGCGCGCATCTCGTCGAGCGAGCCGACCGCGAGCACGCGCCCGTCGCGCACCGCGACATGGGTGGCCTCGGGCTGCATCGGGTTCATCGTGAGGATCTTGCGGGCGCTGTAGACGGTGGTGGCGGTCATGGATTCGGGAAGGAGGATGGACGGGGCGCGACGCGATGTTCGCGCGGATTCAATCGGCTTGCAGGCGCAGGGGCGGCAGCGGCTGGCCGTCGGCCAGCCCGACGCGGCGGCAGCGCACCCAGTGGCCGGGCACCACCTCGCGCAGCGGCGGCGGCTCGGCCGCGCAGGCCGGCTCGGCCACCGGGCAGCGGCCGGCGAAGCGGCAGCCATGCGGCGGATCGATCGGGCTCGGCGGATCGCCCGTGAGCTTGATGCGGCCCGCGGCGCGGCGCCGGCCGCCGCCCACGGTGGGCACGGCCGACATCAGCGCCACGCTGTAGGGATGCAGCGGCTGCGCGAAGAAGGCGCGCCGCGGCGCGCGCTCCACGATCTGGCCCAGGTACATCACGGCGATGTCGTCGCAGATGTGCTCGACCACCGCCATGTCGTGCGAGATGAACAGGTAGGTCAGGCCCAGTTCGCGCTGCAGCCGCGCGAGCAGGTTGAGGATCTGCGCGCGGATCGCGATGTCGAGCGCCGACACCGGCTCGTCGCAGACCACGAGCTCGGGGTTGGTGGCGAGCGCGCGCGCGATGTTGATGCGCTGGCGCTGGCCGCCCGAGAACTGGTGCGGAAACAGCTGCTGCTGCTCGGGCCGCAGGCCCACGGCCTCGAACAGCTCGGCCACGCGGCGCGTGCGCTGCCCGGGCGTGCCCACCTGCATCAGGTCGAGCGGCGCGCGCACCGCGGCACCGGCGCGCTCGCGCGGGTTGAGCGAGGAGAACGGGTCCTGGAAGATGATCTGCATGCGCGTGCGCGAACGGCGCAGCGCCTCGCCCTCGAGCGCGCCGAGGTCGGTGTCGCCGAGCCGGATGCGGCCACCGGTCAGCGGCGACAGCCGCATCACGGCGAGCGCGGTGGTGGTCTTGCCCGAGCCCGATTCGCCGACCACCGCGAGCGTGCGGCCGCGGCGGATCTCGAAGGACACGCCGTCCACCGCCTTCACCACCTCGGGCTTGCGGCCCCAGCCGGCCCTGGCGCGCGGGAAGTGCACCTGCAGGTCGTCGACCGCGAGCAGCGTGTCCGCCGGTTCGATCAGGCTCATGCCGCCTCCTCCGCCAGCGCCTCGACATGCAGCCAGCAGGCCGCGCCGTGCGAGCTGCCGCCATCGCCGTCGCCGGCCAGCGCGAACATCGGCGGCACCTCGTGCGCGCAGCGCGGCATGGCATGCCGGCAGCGCTCGCGGAAGGCACAGCCGCTGCCCAGTTCCCAGATCGAGGGCACGACGCCCGGGATCTCGGCCAGGTCCTCGCGCGTGTCGTCGTCGAAGGCCGCGCTGCTGCCGAGTTCGGGCAGGCAGTCGATCAGGCCGCGCGTGTAGGGATGGCCGGGCGCGGACAGCACCTGGTCGGCGCTGCCCTGCTCGATCACGCGACCCGCATACATCACCATCACGCGGTCGGCCATCTCGGCCACCGCGCCCATGTCGTGCGTGATCAGCAGGATCGCCGTGCCCTTCTCGCGCTGCAGTTCGCGCAGCAGGTCGAAGATCTGCGCCTGCACCGTCACGTCGAGCGCGGTGGTGGGCTCGTCGGCGATCAGGATGTCGGGCCGGCAGGCCAGCGCCATTGCGATCATCACGCGCTGGCGCATGCCGCCCGAGAGCTGGTGCGGATACTCGTCCACGCGCCGCTCGGGCGCGGGGATGCCGACCTGGCGCAGCATCTCGATGGCGCGTTCGCGCGCGGCCTGCGCATCGAGGCCCGCATGCAGCCGCAGCGATTCGCCGATCTGGTCGCCCACGCTGAACACCGGATTCAGCGAGGTCATCGGTTCCTGGAAGATCATCGAGATGCGGTTGCCGCGCACCTCGCGCATGCGCGCGTCGGTGGCGCGCACCAGGTCCTCGCCCTGGAACAGCACGCGGCCGTCGCGGATGCGCCCCGGCGGCGAGGGAATGAGCCGCAGCAGCGCGAGCGCGGTCATGCTCTTGCCGCAGCCCGACTCGCCGACCACGCACAGCGTCTCGCCGGCGCGCAGCTCGAAGTCCACGCCGTTGAGCACCAGCGCCTGGCCGCGGCGGGTCCTGAATTCGACGTGCAGGTCCTGCACGCGCAGCAGTGGCTCGCTCATCTCAGCGCTCCCTCAGCTTGGGGTTGAGGGCATCGTTGAGTCCGTCGCCGATCAGGCTGACCGCGAGCACGGTGACGAAGATCGCGGCGCCCGGAAAGGCCACGGCCCACCAGCACGACAGCACGTACTGGCGGCTCGAGCCGATCATCAGGCCCCAGCTCATCTGGTTGGGATCGCCCAGCCCGAGGAAGGACAGGCCGGCCTCGAACAGGATCGCGGCGCCGATCGCCAAGGTGGCCGACACCACCAGCGGCGGCAGCGCATTGGGCAGGATCACCTTCCAGATGATGCGGGCGTCGCGCGCGCCGATGGCGCGCTCGGCGCGCACGAACTCCAGCCCGCGGTACTTGAGGAACTCGGCGCGCGTGAGCCGCGCGGTGCCGGTCCAGCTCACGACGCCGATGGCCAGCGTGACCGTGACCAGCGTGGGCGAGAACAGCGTCACCACCACCATCGCGAACAGCAGCGCGGGCAGCACCTGGAAGAACTCGGTGATCTTCATCAGCACCGCGTCGACCTTGCCGCCGTAGTAGCCGGCGAAGGCGCCGAGCGTGATGCCGATCAGCACCGACAGCAGCGCCGCCACCGCGCCCACCAGCAGGGTGGCGCGGCCGCCGTAGATCAGCGCGGTGAGCACGTCGCGCCCGAGGTAGTCGCTGCCGAGCCAGGCCTCCTCGCTGAACGGCGGCGTGAGCGGCGCGGCCTTGATCTCGAAGGGATCGGCCGGATAGAGCCAGGGGCCGGCGATCGCGACCGCGAGCACGATCAGCAGCAGCACCATGCCGGCGATGGCCGCGGGGTTGCGCAGGAACATGCGCGCGGCCTCGATGCCGGGATGCTCGGCGCGCGGGCCGGTGGCGGCGCTCGTGCGCGCGGGCGCCGCCGGCTTCGCGGCGGGCGCCGGGTCTGGGTCGAGGGTCATCGTGGAGGTCGCATTCATCGGGGGAGGCGTCACGCGGTCTTGATGCGCGGATCGATCAGGCGGTAGCAGAGGTCGGTGAGCTGGTTCATCACCACCACCACGATGGAGGAGAACAGCAGCACGCCGAGGATGGTCGGGTAGTCGCGCCGCAGCACCGAGTCGAAGGCCAGGCGGCCGAGCCCCGGCCAGTTGAAGACGGTCTCGACCAGGATCGCGCCCGCGAGCACGTTGCCGAACTGCAGCCCCAGCACCGTCACCACCGGCAGCAGCGCGTTGCGCAGCGCATGCTTGTAGAGCACCACGCGCTCGGCCAGGCCCTTGGAGCGCGCGGTGCGGATGAAGTCGGAGCCGAGCACGTCGAGCATCGACGAACGCGCGAGCCGGCTGTACTGCGCGAGATAGACCAGGCTCAGCGTGATCGTGGGCAGCACCAGGTGGTGCGCGACGTCGAGCACGTCGGCCAGGCCGCCGCCGGTGGCGTCGATGGAGCGCATGCCGGCCACCGGCAGGATCGGGAACACCGAGGCCAGCAGGATCACCAGCATGATGCCGATCCAGAACACCGGCGCCGCGAAGCCCACCAGCGACAGCACGGTGATGAACTGCGACAGCAGCCCGTTGGGCCGGCGCGAGGACAGCACGCCGAGCGCCGTGCCGACGATGAAGGCCAGCAGCACCGAACTGAGCACCAGCAGCAAGGTGGCGGGCACGCGCTCGGCGATCATCTGCGTGACCGGCAGGTTGAAGAAGTAGGAATAGCCGAGGTCGCCGCGTAGCACCTTGCCGAGGTAGACGCCGAGCTGCACCGGCAGCGGCCGGTCGAGGCCGTACTGCGTGCGCAGCTCGGCCATGAGCTCGGGTGACATGCCGCCGCTGGCGCCCGCGATGGTCTCGACCGGATCGCCCGGTGCCGCGTGCACCAGCACGAAGTTCAGCACCACCACCGCGAGCACCAGGGCGAGGCCCTGCAGCAGGCGCGAGGCGGCGTAGCGGAGCATGCCCATGTGCGCCCCGCCTTACTTGAGGTAGACCTCGTCGAGCGGCGACAGCGGCCCCCAGATGGTGGTCGGCACGTTGCCGACCTTCTTGCTGGTGATCGTGTGGTAGGGCACCTGGTTGATGAACTCGATCGGCAGCTCGTCGGTCACGATCTTCTGGAAGGTGGCGTAGTAGGCCTTGCGCTGCGTCGGGTCGGTCAGGCCGCCGGCGGTGTTGAGCAGCTCGTCGACCTTCGGGTTGGCATAGGACTGGGTGTTGGTCCAGACGATGGGCTTGATGTTGGTCGACAGGTACGTGCGGTGCACGCCGATGATCGGATCGCCCCAGTTGAAGACCGCGTCCATCGACATGTCGAAGTCGTGCGTGGCCAGCCGCTTGGCCCAGGCCGGGAAGTCGGCCGAGGCGCGCACCTCCACCGTGATACCCACCTTCTTGAGCTGGCCGCGCACGTACTCGGCCACGTTCTTCTGCTGGTCGTCGCCGCCGGGCAGGTAGTCGATGGTGAGCTTGAAGCGCTCGCCGCTGGCGCCGGCCTTGTAGCCCGCGGCATCGAGCATCTCGCCGGCCTTCTTGAGGTCGAGCGGATAGCGCACCAGGTCGTTGACCGCGAACGGGCTGCTGGCCACCAGCGGGCCGTCGGACACGGTGGCGAAGCCGCCCATCAGCGCCTTGGTGATGAAGTTCTTGTCGATCGAGTGCGCGATGGCCTTGCGCACCTGCAGGTCCGACAGCGGCTTCTTCGCGGTGTTGAAGGCCAGCCAGTTGAGCGGGCCGATGCCGTCGTAGCCCTTGGGCGTGAGCGAAACGCGCGGATCGCTGGCGAAGCGCTTGAGGTCGGTGGGCAGGGTCGCGAAGGGCAGCATCTGGATGTCGCCGCGTTCCACGCCGAGCACCAGGCTCGCCATGTCGGGCGTGATGCTCACGATGACCTTGTCGAGGTACGGCTTGTTGGGCAGGAAGAACTTGTCGAAGCGCTCCATCACGATGCGCTGCGAGGGCTTGAACTCGGTGACGCGGAACGGGCCCGAGCCGACCACGTCGGTGCTGTTGCGCGGATGGTTCTTGAGGTCGGTGCCGTCGCCGTAGACGTGCTTGGGCAGGATCGGGCACAGCGCGGGCGACATCGCGAGCACGATCGCCGGATGCGGCGCGCTCATGCGGATGATGGCGGTGTAGGGATCGGGCGTGTCGACCTTCTCGACCGGGCCCAGCATGGTGGTGAAGGGATGGTTGGCCTTGATGGCCATGATCGAGAACGCGACGTCGGCCGAGGTGATGGGCTTGCCGTCGTGGAACACGGCGTTCTTGCGCAGGTTGAGCGTGAGCGACTTCGCGTCGTCGGCGAGCTTCCACGATTCGGCCAGGTAGGGCTGCGGGTTCCACTTGTCGTCGAAGCGCAGCGGGCTCGCGAAGATCTGCGCCGAGGGCAGCGCGGTGGCGATGCCCGACTGCACGGCGCCGTTGAGGTGGCGCGGCGTCTGCGTGCTGCCGATCACCAGCGTGCCGCCACGCTTGGGTTCTTGCGCGGCGGCCGGCAGGGAGCACAGCGCGAGCGCGGCCAGCGAGGCCGCCGACAACAGGGTGACACGGCGCGTGAAGCGGGAGAGCGGAAACGGCATGCGGGACCTCTGGATGGCTACTCGAAGATGAAGCGGCGCGCGGTGCGGCGCCGACGAGATCGACGATAGGCCCGCGAACAGGTGCCACGAAGAGCCACGTGGCACCGATCCGCAGGGCCAGACGCTGCGGGTTTGCCCCGTTGTGCGGCGTGCGATGCGCCGTTTGCGGGAAGGCGCACCGGATGCGGGAGCGCGATGGCGCTCGCGCGCTACTTCTCGTCCTTGAGCCAGTACCACTTGTAGAGCATGCGCTGGCCCATGCGGCGGAACGGCGCGAAGGCCTGCGACTCGACCAGGCCCATCACGTTGGGGAAGGGCAGCGGCGAGTCGTAGATCGGCAGCTCGAACACCTCGCGGCCCGCATCGCGGCCCGCGATGCGCTCGGCCAGGCGCTTGCCGGCCCAGGTCGAGAACGAGACGCCGTTGCCGCCATAGCCCACCGCGTACCAGATCTTCTTCGACGCATCGGGCTGCGTGATGCGCGGCATCATGTCGTGGCTCATGTCGACCCAGCCCCACCACGAGTGGTCGATGCGGATGTTGGCGAGCGGCGGGAACTTGCGCGCGATCGCGTCGGTGAGCAGCTTGAGGTGCACCGGTGCCTCGGCATCGGCGCCGCTGACCGAGCTGCGGCTGCCGATCTGCAGCCGGTTGCCCTCGAGCAGCCGGTAGTAGAAGCGCAGCGTGCGCGTGTCGGTGAGGAAGGTCTTGGAGCGGAAGTTGGTGGCCTTGAGCTCGGCCTCGGTGAGCTCGCGCGTGACCACCGAGTTCGAGAGGATCGGCATCACGCGGTTCTTCAACAGCGGGCTCAGCGCCTGGCCCGTGTAGCCGCCGGTGCACACCGCCACGCGGCGCGCGCGCACCGTGCCGCCGGGCGTGCGCAGGTGGTGCACGCCGTCGATGGTCTGCCAGCCCTGCACCGGGCTCGAGGTGTGGACCTTCACGCCGAGCGCGCGTGCGCGCCGCAGCAGGCCGAAGGTGAACTTCAGCGGATGGATGCCCACGCCCTCGGCCTCGAACATCGCGCCCACGGTCTCGCGTTCGTCGCAGTAGTCGCTGCGCACTTCCTCGGCGCTCATCATGCGCGTGGCATAGCCGAAGGTGTCGCGCATCAGCGCGGCCTCGGCGGCGAGCACCGGCAGCTTCTCGCGGCGGTGCGCGAGGTAGAGGTGGCCGCCGTCGAAGGCATCGCAGTCGATCTGCTGCGTGAGCGCCTTGAAGTTCTCGAAGCCCGCGCGGATCTCGGCGTCGAGCTTCTTCGCGGTATCGAGGCCCCAGCGCGCGATCCACTGCGAGCGCTTGAGGCGGCCGCTGGCGTTCTGGCCCTGGCCGCCGCTGCGGCTCGAGCAGCCCCAGGCCGCCTGGTTGGCCTCGAGCACGGTGGCGCGGATGCCGTGCTCCTGCGCGAGGTAGAGCGCGGTCGACATGCCGGTGGCGCCCGAGCCCACGATCGCCACGTCGACGTCGATGTCCTGCACCAGCGGGCCGTCGTCCTCGGGCGGCGTGCCCGCGCTCGCAACCCACCAGGTGGGCGCATAGGCGCGGCCGGCGCCGGGGTCGGGCGCGAGCAGCGGGTCGTAGCGCGGGTCGTAGGGCCGCGAGGGCGTGGCGGGCACGGGCTCGGCGGAAGCGAAGTGCGTGGCGGTACCGGTCGTCATGGCCTTGTCTACTTGGCCGCGGGCAGGTTCGGCCTTGCCTTGCGGAACACGTTCTTGAGCTGGATCTTCCCGTCCTTGAAGGTGAAGACGTCGATGCCATCGGTCTCGATGCGGCTGCCGTCGGCGGCGGTGCCGGTGAAGGTCCACTGCGAGGTGCCGAAGTCGCCGTGCACGAAATGCACGCCGTCGATCCACTGCGCGTCGGGCACGGCCTGCCAGGCGGCCGCGAAGGCCTTGCGCACGGCCTCGGTGCCCGTGTGGCGGGTGCCGCAGGCATCGGGGCCGGCGGCGGTCTGGAACACGCAGTCGTCGCTCATGAAGCTCATCAGCGCATCGATGTCGTGGCGGTTCCAGGCCGCGCTGAAGGCGGCGAGGGTGTCGGTGGTCACGGGCGGGAAAGAAGAGGACATGGCGCTCGGATTGAAGTCTTTGGGGAATGAATGGAGCCGAGGGTAGGCAGCGGGCGGGACGCGCGATAGGGCCAGATGCGGGGATTCGACCGAGCCAGAGCGCACCGGCATGCGCGCTCGCCAGAGGCCTGCCCTAAACTGCGGCGACCATGGCAAGCCATCCCCGAGCCACCCAGTGGGCGCAGCTCTTCGCGCTGCCCGACCAGCCCGCGCTGCCGCTGCAGGCGCGGCTGCGCGCCGCGGTGGTGCAGGCCATCCTCGAGGACCACCTGAGCCCGGGCGCGTCGCTGCCCTCCTCGCGCGAGCTCGCGGTGCTGCTGGGCCTGAGCCGCAACACCGTGACCTCGGCCTACCTGCAGCTGATCGACGAGGGCTTTCTCGAGGCGCGTCCGCGCAGTGGCGTGTTCGTGGCGCGCAATGCGCGCCCGCCCGCGGCGGCACCGGCCGAACCGCTGGTGGGGCGCAGCGGGCAGTCGGGCCAGCCGCCCGACTGGTCGCAGCGCGTGCTGCGCTCGCTGGTGGACCAGCCCACGCTGTCCAAGCCCGAGCGCTGGCGCGACTATCCCTATCCCTTCGTCTACGGCCAGCACGACCCGCTGCTGTTTCCGACCGAGGACTTCCGCGAGTGCTGCGCGCGCAGCCTGGCGCGCTCGCAGCTGCAGCACTGGACGCCCGACTTCGAGACCGACGACGTGCCCGACCTGATCGAGCAGATCCGCACGCGCCTGCTGCCCAAGCGCGGCGTGTTCGCGCTCAAGGAGGAGATCATCGTCACGCTCGGCGCGCAGCATGCCTACTACCTGCTGGCCGACACGCTGTTCGACACCCACACGCGCGTGGGCCTCGAGGAGCCCGGCCATCCGCATGCGCGCAACAGCTTCTCGCTGCGCCAGCCCAGGTGGGTGGAGGTGGCGGTGGATGAAGACGGGCTGGTGGTCGATGCGCTGCCCGCGGCCGACTACCTGTTCGTCACGCCCTCGCACCAGAGCCCGACCACCGCCACCCTGAGCCTGGAGCGCCGCCAGTGGCTGCTGCGCAAGGCCGAGCTGCAGGACTTCGTGATCATCGAGGACGACTACGAGGCCGAGAACCTCTACGAGGGCACGCCGATGCCGGCGCTCAAGAGCCTGGACAAGACCGGGCGCGTGATCTACGTGGGCTCGGTGTCGAAGAGCCTGTCGCCCGCGCTGCGGCTGGGCTTCATCGTGGCGCCGCGCGCGCTGATCAAGGAGCTGCGCGCCATCCGCCACGCGATGGTGCGGCATCCGAGCGCGTTCCTGCAGCATGCCTATGCGCTGTTCCTCTCGCTGGGCCATCACGAGTCGCATGCGCGGCGCGTGAACCATGCGATGCAGGAACGGCTCGCGCTCGCGGCGCAGGCGCTGCGCGACCACCTGCCCGATTTCGAGTTCAGGCTGCCGCAGGGCGGCGCGTCGCTGTGGGTGCGCGCGCCGGCCTGGGTCGACGCGGGCGAGCTGTCGCTGATGGCGCGCAGCCACGGCGTGCTGATCGAGGCCGGCGACGTGTTCTTCGCGAAGCCGCCCTATCCGTGTCCGTTCTTCCGGCTGCGGCTGTCGTCGATACCGGCGGCGCAGATCTCGGCCGGCATCCGCGCGCTGGGGCTGGCGGTGGAAGAGCTCGCGGCCGCGCGCGGCGAGCGCCGTCCCGCGGGCGGACGCACGCACTGAGGAAGCGCCCATGAAAAAGGCCGCGACATGCGCGGCCTCGTTGCTGGGCGATCGGCGAGCCGGTCAGCTCGGCTCGGGCGTCTTGAACAGCGCCGGGATCTTGCGCTTGCTCTTGATGTTGCTCGACACGCCGGTGCGCGCGGGCGCGGACTTGGCCGCGGCTTCCCAGGCCGGCGCGGCCTCGCTGTTGCTGTTGCCGGGCTCGTAGGGCTTGTCGAAGAAGGGATCGCGCGGCGCCGAGGGCGCGCGATGCGGGCGTCCGCCGCCGCGCCGCGCATCGCTGCCGTAGCCACGTTCGCGCGGCTGGTCGAGCACGTCGCGCGCATCGCCGGCCTCGCCCTCTTCGCGCCAATGACGGCGGCCGTCGTTGATGCGGCCGCGCGGGCGGTCTTCCTCGAACTCGACCGGCTCGAGCTCGATCTTCTTCTTGATCAGCTTCTCGATGTCGGCCACCAGGCGCGCATCGTTGCCGCCGCTCGCGAAGCTCACGGCCAGGCCCGAGGCGCCGGCACGGCCCGTGCGGCCGATGCGGTGCACGTAGTCCTCGGCGTTGAACGGGATGTCGAAGTTGAAGACCGCGGGCACGTCCTTGATGTCGAGGCCGCGGGCCGCGACGTCGGTGCACACCAGCAGGTCGACCTCGCCGGCCTTGAAGGCGGCAAGCGCCTTCAGGCGCTCGTCCTGGCTCTTGTCGCCATGCAGCGCCGAGGTGCGCAGGCCGTCGCGCTCGAGCGTGCGCGCGAGACGCGCGCAGCCCAGCTTGCTGTTGACGAACACGAAGGCCTGTGTGATGCCGCGCTGGCGCACGATCTGCTTGAGCGCGCGGCGCTTGTCGTCGTCGGACACGCTGTAGAAGTGCTGCTCGACGGTGGAGGCGGTCTCGTTGGGACGCGCCACCTCGATGGTCACCGGGTTCTGCAGGTAGCTGCCGGCCAGGCGCTTGATCTCGGGCGAGAAGGTGGCCGAGAACAGCAGCGTGGTGCGCTGCTTGGGCAGGTAGCTGAGGATGCGCTGCAGGTCGGGCAGGAAGCCGATGTCGAGCATGCGGTCGGCCTCGTCGAGCACCACGTACTCGACCTGGTTGAGCACAGCGTTCTTGGCCTCGATGTGATCGAGCAGCCGGCCCGGCGTGGCCACCAGCACCTCGACGCCCTTCTTCAACTCCAGCGTCTGCGGCTTCATGTCGATGCCGCCGAACACCACCGTGCTGCGCAGGTTGGTGTACTTGGCATAGAGCTTGATCTGCTGCGCCACCTGGTCGGCGAGTTCGCGCGTGGGCAGCAGCACGAGGGCCCGCACCGGATGCCGCGCGGGCGAGGTGGAGGCGTTCTCGTGCTTGAGCATGCGCTGCAGCAGGGGCAGCGAGAACGCCGCGGTCTTGCCGGTGCCGGTCTGCGCTGCGCCCATCACGTCCTGGCCCGAAAGCACGACCGGAATGGCCTGCTCCTGGATTGGCGTCATGGTCTCGTAGCCCATTTCGGCCACGGCACGCGCCAGCGGAGCCGCCAGCGATAGGTTGGAGAAGGAACTTGTCATTGAGCCCGCTATTGTCGCACTGCCGCAAAAAACGGCAGTGACCGCGCGATGACAACGTCCGCTTTCACGGCATTGCTATTTATTCAATAGCAAACAACGGAGCACTGGCGCGCGGTCCAAGATGTCGCGCTGTCAGGCAATCGTGTGCAACCATCAGAGGTTGCGCGCGTTGAAGGTGTCGCAGGCCTGCACGCTGCCCGTTTGATAGCCGGTTCCGAACCAGCGCTGGCGCTGCGCGCTGGTACCGTGCGTGAAGCTGTCGGGCACCACCGCGCGCCCCGCGGAGCGCTGCAGGGCGTCGTCGCCGATCTTCTGCGCGGCATTCATCGCGGACTCGATGTCGCCCGGGTCGAGCCACTTCTTCGACTCCTGCGAGTGGTGCGCCCAGATGCCCGCGAAGCAGTCGGCCTGCAGCTCGACGCGCACGCTCATCGCGTTGTTCTGGCTCTGGCTCAGGCGCCGGCGCATGCCGTCGACCTTGGCCGTGATGCCGAGCTCGTCCTGCACGTGATGGCCGACCTCGTGCGCGATCACGTAGGCCTGCGCGAACTCGCCCGGCGCGCCGAGCTGGTTCTTGAGCGTGTCGTAGAAGCCGAGGTCGATGTAGACCTTCTTGTCGCCCGGGCAGTAGAACGGCCCCATGGCCGATTCGCCGGTGCCGCAGGCCGTGGGCGTGGCGCCGCGGAACAGCACGAGGCGCGGCGCGTGGTAGGTGCCGCCGTTCTTCTGGAAGATGTCGCTCCAGACTACCTCGGTGTTGCGCAGCACGGTGCTGACGAAGGCGGCCTCGCGGTCGTTGGCCGGCGGCTTGGGCGCCGGGCCCTGTTGCTGCTGCTGCACCGGTGCCGGGCCGCCGCCACCGCTGAGCAGGCTCAGCACGGTGAGCGGATTGATGCCGAAGACCCAGCCCGCGATCAGCGCGACGGCGATGGTGCCGATGCCGATCCCGCGGCCGCCGATGAAGCCGCCGCCACCACCACCGCCACCCTCGCCGCGGCGGTCTTCCACGTTGTCGGATTGCTCGTTGCCTTCCCATCTCATCGCACGCTCCTTGCCGGCCTCTTGCTGGGGTTTTGGCCGGTGATCGCCGGATGGTAGCGGCCCCGGCGCGCGCCGGGGTAACCGGGCGTCAGCGCAGGCCGCGCGCGCATGGCGGAGGCGCGCTCGAACGCCGGATCAGGTCTTGGGCAGCGTCACGCCGCGCTGGCCCTGGTACTTGCCGCCGCGGTCCTTGTAGCTGGTCTCGCAGACCTCGTCGCTCTCGAAGAACAGCACCTGGGCGCAGCCCTCGCCCGCATAGATCTTGGCCGGCAGCGGCGTGGTGTTGCTGAACTCGAGCGTCACGTAGCCTTCCCATTCAGGCTCGAAGGGCGTGACGTTGACGATGATGCCGCAGCGCGCATAGGTGCTCTTGCCCAGGCAGATGGTCAGCACGTTGCGCGGGATGCGGAAGTACTCGACGGTGCGCGCCAGCGCGAAGCTGTTGGGCGGGATGATGCAGTAGTCGCCGCGCATGTCGACGAAGCTCTTCTCGTCGAAGTTCTTCGGGTCGACCACCGTGCTGTGGATGTTGGTGAAGACCTTGAATTCGGGCGCGCAGCGGATGTCGTAGCCGTAGCTCGAGGTGCCGTAGCTGATGATCTTGTGGCCGTCGGACTCGCGCACCTGGCCGGGCTCGAAGGGCTCGATCATGCCGTGCTGCTCGGCCATGCGCCGGATCCATTTGTCGCTCTTGATGCTCATATGCGGTCGCTGCTGCGGGGGGAACGGGCGCGAATTGTGGCACGGCAGGCAGCGCCGCCCTGCCCCGCCTACCCAGCCTGCGAGATCACCGTGCGCTCGACCAGCCGGTCGTCGCCCAGCACGATCAGCGCGAACAGCAGCTCCTCGAGGCCGTTCGCCCGCGCGGTCTTGCGCTCCAGCAGCGGCGTGGCCTTGGGATTCAGCACCAGGAAGTCGGCCTCGCAGCCCGGCTGCAGGTTGCCGACCACGCCGTCGAGCCCCAGCGCGCGCGCCGCGCCGCCGGTGTGGCGCCACCAGAGTTCCGAGGGCGCGATGCTCAGGCCGGCCTTGGTCTGGCCCTCGCGGCCCACGTAGTAGGCGGCCATCATGGTGTGGAAGGGGCTGAAGCTGGTGCCGCCGCCCACGTCGCTGGCCAGGCCGTAGGGATGGCCCACCTGGTCGGCCTTGCCGAAGTCGAAGAAGCCGCTGCCCAGGAACAGGTTGCTGGTCGGGCTCACGGCCGCGGCGGTCTTCGTCTCGCGCAGCAGCGCGCGGTCGGTGTCGTCGAGGTAGATGCAGTGCGCGTAGACGGCGCGCTCGCGCATCAGGCCGAAGCCGGCATAGACGTCGAGGTAGGAACGCGCCTGCGGATACAGCTCGCGCACCCAGGCCACCTCGTCGCGGTTCTCGGCCACGTGCGACTGGATCCAGGTGTCGGCGTACTTCGCGGCCAGCTCGCCGGCGCCGCGCATCTGCGCGTCGGTGCTCGCGGGCGCGAAGCGCGGCGTGATGGCGTAGCCGAGCCGGTCGACGCCGTGCCACTTGCGGATCAGCGCCTCGGAATCGATCAGGCTCTGCTCGGTCCGGTCGCGCACGCCGTCGGGCGAGTTGCGGTCCTGCAGCACCTTGCCGGTGATCATGCGCAGGCCGCGGCGCCGGGCGTCCTCGAAGAAGGCATCGACCGAGGCCACGTGCGAGGTCGCGAAGGTCAGCGAGGTGGTGACGCCGTTGCGCAGCAGTTCGTCGAGGAAGAAGCCGGCCACTTCCTTCGAATGGGCCGGGTCGGCGAAGCGGCTCTCGGCCGGGAAGGTGTAGTTCTCGAGCCAGGGCAGGAGGCCCGGCGAGGGCGAACCGATGATGTCGGTCTGCGGGAAATGGATGTGCATGTCCACGAAGCCCGGCGCGAGGATGCGCCCCGGCAGGTGCGTGGTGTGGACCTCGGGATGGCGCGGCGCCACGGCGGCGTGGCTGCCCGCATCGAGCACGCGCTGGCGGCCGGCGGCATCGGGGCCGACGACCAGCAGGCCGTCTTCGTCGAACTGGGGAAGACCTGCGGCATCGAAGCGCAGCAGGGAGGCGCGGTAGGCTTTTTTCATCGTGGAGACCGAGCGTAATGCAGCCTCGCGCCGCCGCAATTTCCATGCGCGTATGAGCGCTATATGGCGCGCCGCCTGCGGGTTATCCCGAGGCCGGGGCCTGGAAACGGCGAAGCCGGGCCATGGCGGCCCGGCCGGAAAACCCCGATGCCCGCGGTCTCAGGACTTCGCGAGCACCTTGCCGAGCGCGAACACCGAGTTCGGCACGTTGGTCGGGCGGGCGACGCTGGGCGCGGCCTGGCGCGAGGTCGCGTGACGGACCACCGCGGGCGCCTTGGCCTGGGTCGCGTTGCGCGCGAGCTGCTCGTCCATCAGGTGCTGCAGCGTGACCGAATCGAGGAACTCCACCATGCGGCTGTTGAGCGATGCCCAGAGCTCGTGCGCGGTGCAGCGCACGCCTTCTTCCTCGCTCGCGGAGGCCGAGGACGGCGCCGCTTCGGCGGCATCGACCGCGAACACGATGTCGGCCACCGTGATGCGGGCGGCCTTGCGGCCCAGCGAGTAGCCGCCGCCCGGGCCGCGCGTGGAGGCGACCAGTTCGTGCCGGCGCAGCTTGCTGAACATCTGCTCCAGATAGGACATCGAAATCTTCTGCCGCAGGCTGATGGCAGCCAGCGTGACCGGACCGGTGGTCTGGTGCAGGGCCAGATCGATCATGGCGGTGACCGCAAAGCGGCCCTTGGTGGTGAGACGCATCTCATCTCTCCTTCGTGCTTCTTGTAGACGTGAGGCCATTGCGGCCCCGGGGCGAAGCTTCCTTTGTTGTTATGCGTTCTTCCAGAAACTCGACGCCGGAGTATCGGGCCTCGCGGACCGACTACCGGCAGATCCCGCCATTGTCGGCGAAAGATCTGCCTTTTTGGCACCGGAAAAGCACTGAAGCCTTCCCGAACACCGGCATAGGCCTGTCCGACACGAAAAACGGCATTCGGTTCCCGAACCCGCCGACGGTCGTTCCGCTCAGCGCGCGATCCGCCCCTGCACGCCCTCGGCCAGCCAGTTCATCCGCAGGATCTGCTCGTCGGACAGCTGGCTGCCCTTGGCGATCGCGACGCGGCCCTCGTTGTCGCGCACCTCGGCCGCCACGGCGCGGAACGGCTGCAGCCGGCCGGCCGCGATGTCCTGCTGGCGCGCCAGCACCTCCTGCTGCACGGCCTGGGGCACCCTGGTGCCGAAATCGCCGACCCGGATCATTCCTTCCTTCACGCCGCCCCAGAGGTTGGCGCTCTTCCAGCTGCCGTCGAGCACCGCGCGGGCGCGCTGCGTGTAGTAGCCGCCCCACTGGTGCGTGACCGCGACCACCTGGGCGTCGGGCGCGATCCTGCGCATGTCGGAGTGGTAGGCGATCGCCAGCTTGCCGCGCTCCTGCGCGGCCGCCATCACCGCGGTCGAGCCGGTGTGGAAGGCGATCACGTCCACCGACTGGTTGAACAGGGTCATGGCCGCGTCGCGCTCCTTCGGCGGATCGAACCACTCGTTGAGCCAGACCACGCGCACGGTGGCCTTCGGATTCACCGAACGCATGCCGAGCGTGAAGGCGTTGATGCCCTGCAGCACCTCGGGGATCGGGAAGCCGGCCACATAGCCCGCGACGTTGCTCTTCGTCATGCGCCCGGCCGCCACGCCGGCCAGGTAGCGGCCCTCGTAGTAGCGCGCGTTGGCGGTCGCCACGTTGGGCGCGGTCTTGTAGCCGGTGATGGACTCGAACTTCACCTCGGGGAAGTCGCGCGCCACCTTGAGCGTGGGCTCCATGTAGCCGAAGCTCGGCGTGAAGATCAGTCGATGGCCCTGCTGCGCGAGGTCGCGGATCACGCGCTCGGCATCGGCGCCCTCGGCCACGTTCTCGACATAGGTGGTCTTGACGCGGGCGCCGAGCGCCGCTTCCACGGCCTTGCGGCCCTCGTCGTGCTGGCGCACCCAGCCGGCCTCGGTCAGCGGCGTGACGTAGACGAAGCCGATCTTCAGCGGCGGCGCGGGTTGGGGCTGGGAGTGGGCCCGGGAGTGGGCGGACAACAGAAAACAAGCGGTCAGCCACGCCACCAAGGCGCGGCCCGCGAGGTTTTTGTACATGGTGTTCCTCTACATGGCCCCGGTCAAAAGAAAGCCCCGCACCGGCCGGGACGCCCGGTGCAGGGGCGGGCATTCTACTTGTCGAAGGCCAGGTCGACCGGCACCCGGTAGCCGTTGACCAGCCGGTTGGTCTCGTTGGCCATGCCGACCACGGCCATCAGCTCGGCGAACATCGCCGGCGTCATGCCGGCCTTCTCGGCGCCCGCGTGGTGGCTCGCGATGCAGTAGTTGCAGCCGTTGCTGACGCTCACGGCCAGGTAGACCATCTCCTTGACCACCGGGTCGAGCGCGCCAGGCGCCATCACCTCCTTGAGGCTGGACCAGGTGCGCCGCAAGGTGGCGGGGTCGTTCGCGAGGTACTTCCAGAAGTTGTTGACGTCGGGCACGTTGCGCGTGGCCTTGATGTCGTCGAACACGGCGCGGACCTCGTCCGGGGCGTTCGCGTATTCGATGGGCTGGGGTTTCATGCGGTGTTCTCCTGGGTGTCTGTGGCCGGACGCCCATTAAAGCGAAAGCCGCGCGGCCGCGCCGCCAGCCGTGCACAGCCGCGATGGCTGCCGCCGCCAATCGGCAGGCGCCGGCGCGCGCGGGCGGCGGGACAATCCCGCCACCCCATGACGACCGACGCACAGCCCTCCTCCACCGCCGCGTTCACGCATTCCACCCACTGGCGACGCAACCTGGTCGTCTGCATGTTCGGCTCCTTCACCACCATCGTGGCGATGACGCTGCTGCTGCCCTTCCTGCCGCTGTACGTGGAGCAGCTCGGCGTGAAGGACCATGCGGCGATCGTGCAGTGGTCGGGCGCGGCCTATGGCGCGACCTTCCTCAGCGCGGCGCTGGTGGCGCCGCTGTGGGGCTGGCTGGCCGACCGCTACGGGCGCAAGCCGATGCTGATCCGCGCCAGCCTCGGCATGGCGGTGGCGATGGCGCTGATCGGCGTGGCCGGCAACGTCTGGCAGCTGGTCGGGCTGCGGCTGCTCGCGGGCCTGCTCGGCGGCTACGCCTCGGGCTCGATGGTGCTGGTCGCCACGCAGACGCCCAAGGACCGCACCGGCTGGGCACTGGGCACGATGTCCTCGGCGATCATGGCCGGCAACCTCGTGGGGCCGCTGGTCGGCGGCGCGCTGCCGCCGCTGATCGGCATCCGCGCCACCTTCTTCGCGGCCGGCGCGATCATCTTCGTGGCCTTCCTCGCCACGGCCTTCCTGATCCGCGAGGAGAAGAGGCCGCGCGCCGCCACGGCCAAGAGCGGCGACGCCGGCGCCGGCTGGGCCGCGGTGCCCGACAAGGGGCCGCTGGTCGCGATGCTGTTCACCGGCATGCTGCTGATGCTCGCCAACATGTCGATCGAGCCGATCATCACTGTCTACGTGGCGACGCTGGTCGAGGACCCGGACCGCGTGACCATGATGGCCGGCTTCGTGATGTCGGCCGCCGCGCTCGGCAGCATCCTGTCGGCTTCGCGGCTGGGCAAGCTGGCCGACCGCGTGGGTCACTGGAACGTGATCGTGGGCTGCCTCGCGGTGTCGGCGCTGCTGCTGATCCCGCAGGCCTTCGTGACCTCGGGCTGGCAGCTCGTGGTGCTGCGCTTCCTGATGGGGCTGTCGCTCGGCGGCCTCCTGCCTTGCATCGCGAGCGTGATCCGCCACAACGTGCCCGAGCGCGTGGCCGGCAACATGCTCGGCTACTCGACCTCGGCCCAGTACACGGGCCAGGTCGCGGGGCCGCTGCTCGGAGGCTTCGTGGGCGGCCACATCGGCATGCGCGCGGTGTTCCTCGGCACCTGCGTGCTGATGGCGGCGGGCGCGGCGTGGAACTGGGCCGCCAAGCGGCGCTGAGCGGGTGGCGATCGCGCGCCCATAAAAAAACCGAGGCGGGGCTTTGGGGCCCGCACCTCGGCAACGCAGTGAAGGTTGGGAGCGGGCCCGTTCGCCGAAGTTCAACCTTTCGTGGCTGTTCCGACGAACGGCGTCCCGCGCCTCACTCGCTCATTCGCTCATTCGCTGATCGAACTGGTCTTCAGCGCCGCATCGGCCTGGATCTCGGCTTCGGAGAACGGCACCTTGAGCCACTGCCCGGCGCTGTAGGCACGGGTGTAGTCGGCGTTGTGCGCCGAGGCCGGGTCGTCCGACAGCGAGAAGGTCAGGAAGGTATGGGCCTCCACGCCGCCGGCGGGGAAGCGCACGATCTGCATGTAGCTGTTGCCGTTCGGGTCGTTGTCCATGGTGTAGCCGCCCTTGTCGAGCCGGTTTTCCGAGCAGGCGATGGTGAAGTAGCCCGGGCCGCCGCAGCCACCGTACAGCGGGATCTTCTCGCCGCTGCGCGTTGCGAACAGCACGTCGCCGCGCTTGGCATCGGCCGCGAAACCGCTGGCCTGCACCCGCGCCGCCGCGGCACCGAGGGCTTCGCGCAGCGCGACGGCGGCGCTGCTCTTGAGGTCGCGCGGCGTGTGGATCGGATCGGCCGGATCGAAGGGCACGTTGTAGAGCGTGGCGGCCGGCAGCAGCGAAGCACGGTTCCAGAACTCGTCCCAGACGTGCGCGCCGCGCGAGGCCACGGTGCCGGTGTTGTCCCAGGCACGCAGCGCGGCGCAGGCGGCATTGACGTCCACCGTCGGTCCGATCGCGTCGCCGGTCGCCGGGTCCTTCGACACCGACACCGTCGGGCCGGTGCACACCATCGCCAGCGCCTGGTCCTTGAACAGCTCGGCCGTCAGCGCCCGGCTGTTGAGCACCATGCGCTTGACCGTGTCGGCGGTCGCGCCCTTGGCGCCGTAGGCGTCGCCGCCGTCGATGCGTCCCTGCGCCAGCAGGTTGCCCATGCGGGTGCGGAAGCTCACGGGGCTGGTGCCGGCCGGCCCCATGATCGGCGGATAGCCGGTCATCGGCGCCTTCGGGTTGGCGAGCCAGTAGCTGTCGTTCATGTTGGCCACGTAGTCGTCGCGCTGCAGGTTCGGCAGGCGCGAGGCACCGATCACGCCCTTTTGCGGCGAGTCGGCGTCGGTCTGCCAGTCGCAGGCGCTGCGCGAGCCGTCGAACACCGGCACGCGCGCGAGCGAGGCCACGCCGGCATTGAGCATCTGGCCGGTGGGCGTGGTGCAGTCGGTCATCTGCGCGGGCGACACGTTCGGGATCGCGCCGATGTCGGCATACCAGGCCTTGGCCGCGCCACGGCCCACGGCCACGGTGTTGACCCAGGGGATCGCGACCTCCTCCTTCTGGATCGCGATGAACTCGTCGAGCGACTTGGCCGTGTTCCAGCGGTGCCAGTTGCGGAACAGCCGGAAGTTGTCGGCGTTGATGTCGCGGATCGCGTAGGCCGTGGTCTGGCTCCAGGCCAGCGCCGGACTGAGCGCGCCGAGGTTGATCAGCGGACCGTACTCCGACTTGTAGAGCGTGCGCGTGACCGGCACCACGCCACCGCCGTCCTGCTTCACCTGCACGGTGATGTTCGCGGCCTTCATCTTCACCGCGGCGCCGTCGCGCATGTAGCTGGTGGGGTCGCCCGAGGCGAGCTTGAGCTCGAAGAAGCCGAAGCGGGTGGCGGTCGAGACCGTGTGGCTCCAGGCGACGTCGTTGTTGAAGCCGATCAGGATCACCGGGATGCCGAGGAAGGAGGTGCCGCTGATGTTGGCCTGGCCCGGGATCGTGATCTGCGCCTGATAGAAGCGGTCGGGGCCGCGCCAGTACCAGTGCGGGTTGCCGAACAGCAGCGGGCTGTCGCCGCCGGTGGCGCCGGTGCCGAAGCCGATCATGTTGCTGCCCACGCCCTCGTGGCCGCCGACCTGGAGCTCGGGCATGCGCACCGCGGCGAGGCGGGTGGCCGGCTCGCTCTTCGCGGCCTCGCGCCGGGCCATGGCGACCGAGGCGGCCGGCGCGGTGGCGCCCGCGATGTTCGGCAGGAAGTTGCTGAGCCCGGCCGCGAAGTTGGCCGCGTACATGCGCCGGAAGATGTCCTCGCGCGTGACCGGCTGCACCCAGGCCTCGTTGCGGCAGGCTGCGTTGGCGCCGGCGCTGCCGCCGGCCTTGATCTCGCGCACGTAGCGGTTGTAGCCCGCGGCGAAGCCCTCGACCAGCTTGATCAGCGTGTCGGGCTGCTGCTTGAGCATGGTCGCCACCACGTCGTCCGAGATCACGTGCTTGTGGAAGAAGTCGGCGTCGATGTTCTTCGGCCGGCCGATGGTGCTGCTGAACGGGATCTGCGCGTCGGCGCCGAAGTAGCGCGAGCGCTCGCCGCGGTAGGTGAGGAAGGAGTTGGCCATGGTGCACAGGTCGTCCTGCGCCTGCGCATAGCCGTAGCCATAGCCCGCGCCGGCCCAGTTGTCCGCCTTGATGTGCGGCACGCCCATCGCGGTGCGGCGGATCTCGGCCTTGTAGGTGGCGTTCTCGGCCGGCGGCGGGCTGATCGGTCCGATCGGGAAGAAGCCGCCGCCGCCTCCACCGCCGCCGCAGGCGACCAGCAGCGTGGCCGCCGCGGCCAGCGAGGTGGCCGTGAATGCGAGGGCGAGCGGCCGCCTCCGGCCGCGCGGATTGTCTTGTCTCATGTCGGATGTCTCCTGTGAATGCTCTGGTGGTGCTCTCTTGATGGAGCCTTGCCAGCTTAGGCAGCGCACCGGCCGCTGGCTTGAACGAAGCCGCTGTATTGCGCTCGCGCGGGCGCCGCTTCAGCAGGCGCTCAGGAATGCATCGGGAGCGCGCCGTGGCCCCAGGCCTGCGAGGCCTGCTCGTCGGCCTTGACCTCGACCTTGCCCGCGAGGAACGAGGGCGCGAGGCCGAAGTAGCTCTTGAAGGTGCGGCTCATGTGGGCCGCGTCGGTGAAGCCGCTGGTCAGCGCGACGTCGGTCAGCGGGCGCTGGCCGGTGAACTGCTGCACCGTGCGCCGCACCTTGGTCCACAGCGCATAGCGCTTGATCGACACGCCCACCTGCTGCGCGAACAGGTGGGTGAGCCGGTCGGGCGAGAGGCAGGCCACGGCCGACAGCTCGCGCAGCGACACCGCGCCCGCGCGATGGCGGATCGCGTCGAGCACGCGCTCGATGCGCGGATCGTTGGGCGTGCGGCGCTCGGGGCTGCCGGTGATGGTCTCCACCAGGCCGCGGCTCAGCGCCTGCAGCGCGGCATCGTCGAGCACGCCGGCCTGCGCGGGCTCGAAGCCCTCGCGCAGGCGGCCGAAGCGGCGCGCATCGAACACCTGGATGCCGTGCCCGCCGAGCTGGCGCGAGAGCATGCGGTAGGCGCCCGAGGCCGGATCGATGTTGAGCGACAACAACCCGCAACCCTCGACCGCGAGCCGGCGCGCCACGTGCGGCGCCACCACGGCGGCGGTGCAGTACGTGCGCGTGCCGTCGGCCGCCTCGAGCATGAACGGATGCCCGCTCACCGAGGCCAGCACCGTGGCCGAGGAGCGCGCGGTCAGGCCCGACTGGATCGCCGGTGTGATGTAGAGGAACCTGTCGTCCCACAGGTGCAGGAAGTTCTTCGGGATGGTCATGGACCCGCTTGTCTCGTCTCTTGTCTTCTGCGCCCCATTCTGGGGCGATCAACGCGCAGGCGGTATGAGGCATTGCCCTCACTGGGCCGAAGGACGGTCGGTCCGCCCCCGGGCTCAGTGCAGCACGCTCCCCTCGCCCTGCACATGCTCGCGCACCGCCTCCAGCAGCAGGGTGCCCAGCCGCGCGGCCGGCGCTTCCGCCTGCGCCTGCGCGCGATAGAGCGACAGCGACATCTGCGGCAGCGCGGGCAGGCCGAGCAGCGTGCGGTCGATGGCCCGCACCTGGCGCGGCAGGCCGAAGGGCGTGCGCACCGAGAGGCCGAGGCCAGCCGAACTCGCGGCCCACAGCGCGGCCAGGCTGCTGCTCGCGAAGGCATGGCGCCAGGGCACGCCCGCGCGATCGAGGGCGTCGGTGACGATGGCGCGCAGCGGACAGGGCGCGTCGAGCAGCACCAGCGGCAGCGGCTCCCGCGTCCTGCGCGCGCCCGCCGCGCCGCGCTCGCGCTCCTTCCACCAGGGGGCATCGCACATCGCCGCGTCGACCGGGCCGATCCACTGCAGCGGCAGCCGCGCCACGCGCTGCGCATGCGCGGAGATCGGCTGCTCGCCCGCGTCCCAGGCCAGCGCCAGGTCGAGCTTGCCGAGCTCGAGCCGCTCGCGCAGGTCGCCGCTGCGCGCCACGCAGGCCTCGATGCGCACCTTGGGATGGGCGCGCGCGAAGCGGCCCAGCACCGCGGGCAGCAGCGTCTCGCCGAAGTCCTCCTGCAGCCCGAGCCGCACCCAGCCCTCGAGGTCGACACCGCGCATCGCGGCGCCCGCCTCCTCGTTGAGCGCCAGCAGCCGGTGCGCGTAGGCCAGCAGGGTCTCGCCCGCGTCGGTCAGCTCCAGGCCGCGGCCGGCCTTGCGGAACAGCACCGTGCCGGCCTGCGACTCGAGCTTCTTGAGCTGGGCGCTGACCGCCGAGGTCGAGCGGCCGAGCCGGTCGGCCGCGCGCGCATAGCTGCCGAGCGCCACGCCGGTCGAGAAGCTGCGCAGCACGTCGAGATCGAACATCACCTGGGACATCGCAACCATCCTGTTTTTTCGAACGATTCGACGATTATTTTCTGATTTTCAAAACCTTCGCAAGCGCGGAGACTGCGGCCGCATATGACCCATTCCGCCCCTTCCCCCTCCCCGCTCCCGCCGCGCCACCGCTGGAAAGTGCTGAGCGCGGGCGTCGCGGCCAACGCCGCCTTCTCGGTCGCCTTCAGCGGCATCCCGATGACCGCCGTGCTGATGCGCTCGGGCTACCAGCTCGACAACGCCACGCTCGGCCTGGTGCTCGGCCTCATGGGCCTGGGCATCGCGGTCAGCGAACTGCCCTGGGGCCTGCTGACCGACCGCTGGGGCGACCGCCCGGTGCTGCTGCTGGGCCTGGGCGCCACCGCGCTGGCCCTGGCGGCGATGGCGCTGTGGGCCGCGCCCGCGGCCGGCCACGTCCCGGGCCTGGGCCTGCTCGGCGGCGGGCTGCTGCTGGTCGGGCTGCTCGGCGGCAGCGTCAACGGCGCCAGCGGCCGCGCGGTGATGACCTGGTTCGCGGCCGGCGAGCGCGGCCTCGCGATGAGCATCCGGCAAACCGCCGTGCCGCTGGGCGGCGCCGTCGGCGCGCTGGTGCTGCCGTGGCTGGCGCTGCACCTCGGCTTCGCGGCGCTCTACGGCGTGCTCGCGCTGCTGTGCGCGCTCAGCGCCTGGATGGCCTGGGCCTGGGTGCACGAGCCGCCGCTCGAGCGCGCCGCACGGCCCTCGGCCGCGCCGGCCGCTTCGGGCACCGGCCCGCTGCGCGATGCGCGCGTGTGGCGCATCGTCGCGGGCATCGGCATCCTCTGCGCGCCGCAGTTCGCGGTGCTGTCCTTCGGCACGGTGTTCCTGCACGACTTCGGCCATGCGGGCCTGGCCACCATCACCGCCGCCATGGTCACGCTGCAGGCCGGCGCGATGGCGATGCGCGTGTGGAGCGGGCGCTGGACCGACCGGCGCGGCAATCGGCCGGCCTACCTGCGCGCCTGCGCCAGCCTCAGCGTGGCGCTGTTCGCGTTGCTCGCGCTGCTGGTGTTCTGCACCGGCTCGCAGGTCGCGGCCGAATCGCAGGCGTTGCGTATCGCGCTGGTGGTGCTGCTGGGCGTGAGCGGCATCTGCGTCTCGGCTTGGCACGGCGTGGCCTACACCGAGCTCGCCACACTGGCCGGCGCCGCGCGCGCCGGCACGGCGCTGGGCATGGCGAACACCAGCGTGTTCCTGGTCTGCTTCCTCACGCCGTTCTCGATCCCGCACCTGATGGCGGCGCGGGGCTGGCCGCTGGTGTGGCTGGCGGCGGCGGGCTGCGCGCTGGTCGCGGTGCCGCTGCTGGCGCCGCGCGCGCCTTCGACTTCCGCCGGTGCCTGTCAGGCGCCGAAGTCGGCGAAGACGGCGTTGAGCCGCTCCACATAGGCGCGCTTGGCGGCCTCGTCGATGAAGCTGCCCTCGAAGCTGTTGGCCGCGAGCTGCCAGGCGTGGCGCGCATTCAGGCCGGTGGCCTCGAAGGTCTGCGTGAAGTTCTGGTTCATGTAGCCGCCGAAGTAGGCCGGGTCGTCGGAGTTCACCGTGGCGACCAGGCCCGCGTCGAGCAGGGTGCCGAGGTTGTGCTGCGCGAGGTCGGGGAACACGCACAGCTTGAGGTTCGACAGCGGGCACACGGTCAGCGGGATGCGGTCCTGCGCCAGCCGCTGCATCAGCGCCGGGTCCTTCGCGCTCTGCACGCCATGGTCGACGCGCTCCACCTTGAGCACGTCGAGCGCGCTCCACACGTATTCGGGCGGGCCCTCCTCGCCCGCATGGGCCACGAGGTGCAGGCCCAGCTCGCGGCAGCGCGCGAACACGCGCGCGAACTTCTCGGGCGGATGGCCGACCTCGCTCGAGTCGAGCCCCACGCCGATGAACTTGTCGCGATGGGGCAGCGCCTGCTCCAGGGTCTCGAAGGCTTCCTCCTCGCTCAGGTGGCGCAGGAAGCACAGGATCAGCGAGGCGCTCACGCCCAGCTTCGATTTCGCCTCGACGCAGGCGCGGTGCAGGCCGTCGACCACGGTCTGCATCGCCACGCCGCGCGCGGTGTGGGTCTGCGGGTCGAAGAACATCTCGGTGTGGACCACGTGGTCGGCCGCGGCGCGCTCGAGGTAGGCCCAGGCCATGTCGTAGAAGTCCTGCTCCTTCAGCAGCACGCTCGCGCCCGCGTAGTAGATGTCGAGGAAGCTCTGCAGGTTGGTGAAGGCGTAGGCCTGGCGCAGCTCCTCGACGCTGGCGTAGGGAATGGCCACGCCGTTGCGCTGCGCGAGCGCGAAGATCAGCTCGGGCTCGAGCGAGCCCTCGATGTGCATGTGCAGCTCGGCCTTGGGCATGGCGCGCAGCAGCTCGGGCAGGCGCTCGGCGGGAATGGCGTCGAAGCGCAGGTGGTCGGCGGCGGGGCGAAAGTCGGTCATGGTGGGGTCTGGCGCATGGGGGGCGCCGTGGGGCATTGCGTTCGCGCGAGCATAAAGGCTGCCCGCGGCCGCGCAATGCGCGAAACCGTATGGCCTCAATCGAGGCTGCGCGCCGAGCTCGTGAGCGAGCGCGCGCACAAGAGCAAGGTGGGCGCCAGCTTGCGCACCGCCTCCTCCAGCGTCCAGCGGCTGGTGGGCGCGACCACGTGCACCGAGGCCACCGGCCGGCCCTGGCTGCCGAGCACCGGCGCGGCGATGGTCATGTCGCCGAGGAACAGCTCCTCGGCATTGGTCGCGAAGCCCTGCAGCCGTGCCTGGCGCAAGGTGGCCAGGATCGCCTCGACCTCGGTCAGCGTGTGAGTGGTGTGGGCCACCCGGTCCGAGGCCTCGATCAGCGCGCGCGCCTCGTCCTCGGGCAGCGCGCTCAGGAAGGCGCGACCCGAGGCGGTGCAGTACATCGGGATGCGGCTGCCGATCGGCATGTGCACCGGCACGAACTGCGCGCTCACGAAGCGCGCCACGTAGACCATGTCCAGCCCGTCGGGCTCGGTGAGGCAGGAGGTCTCGGTCGTCACCTTGGTGAGCTCCGACAGGTAGGGATTCGCCACGTCGATCAGCGCATTGGCGGCGAGGTAGTTGAAGCCGATCTCCATCACGCGCGGCGTGAGCTGATAGCGCCGCGTCTTCGGATGCTTGCGCAGGTAGCCGAGCTTCTCGAGCGTGAAGACCATGCGCTGGGCCGAGCTCTTGGTGATGTCGGTGGCCGCGGCCACGTCGGCCAGCGTCATGGTGCGCCGCCGCGCGCTGAAGGCGCGCAGCACCGCCAGGCCCTTCTCGAGCGACTGGTTGAAGAGAAGGCTCTGGCTGTCCTCGGGCGCCGCGTCGTCGGCGGTCCCGGTGGGGGCGGTCGTGGGGTCCATGGCGCCGAAGTATAGCTAGCGTCCGAAGAAATATCGAATATCGATACGATCAATTCGACTAGTGGTTTTCATTTATTGATTAAAGAGTCGATTGAATCGATTATTGGCATGCATGTTGCGTCGAACCCGCTTCCTTCTTTTCTCTGTCTCTCTTGTCCTGAGGAGTGCTTCCATGAATCGCATCGTTCGCCACCTCCGCCCGCTGCGCCGCCTCGCGCTCGGCCTCTGCATCGCCGGCGCCGCCTCGTTCGCGGCGGCCCAGGGCGCGGCCCCGGCCAGCTTCAACGTGGGCGCCACCGCCACCGGCGTGCCCTTCACCTTCCTCGACGTGAAGAGCAACAGCATCCAGGGAATGATGGTCGACACCGTCACCGCGGTCGGCAAGGCGGGCGGCTTCACGGTCAACGTGCAGCAGACCGTGTTCTCGGCGCTGATCCCCTCGCTCACGGCGCGCAAGATCGACATCGTCTCGGCCGCCATGCTCAAGACGCCCGCGCGCCAGGAGGTGGTCGACTTCAGCGACCCGGTCTATTCGTACGGCGAGGGCCTGATCGTCAAGGCCGACGACACCCGCGCCTACGCCACGCTCGACGAGCTCAAGGGCGAGGTGGTGGGCGCGCAGGTCGGCACCGTGTTCCTCGACATGCTCAACAAGAAGGGCATCTTCAAGGAGGTGCGCAGCTACGACTCGGTGGCCGACATGACGCGCGATCTCTCGCTCGGCCGCATCAAGGCCGGCCTCGGCGACCAGCCCATCATGGCCTACCAGATCCGGCAGAACACCTTCCCGGGCGTGAAGCTGGTCGACAGCTACAAGCCGGTGAACGTGGGCGACGTCTGCCTGGTGGTGCGCAAGGGCGACACCGAGACGCTGGCGCGGCTGAACAAGGCCATCGCCGCGATCAAGGCCGACGGCACGCTGGCGAAGATCGTCCAGAAATGGGGCATCTGAGCGCGCGCTGAGCCATGGCCTCCTCGTTTCTCCAACACGCGCAGGACTTCCTGCCGATCCTGCTGCAGGGCGCGGTGGTCACGGTGCAGGTCACCGTGCTGTCGTTCCTGCTGAGCAGCGTGCTCGGCCTCGCGCTGGCGCTGATGAAGCTGTCGCCGGTGCGCGCCGTCTCGTGGACCGGCGCGGTGATCGTCAACGTGATCCGCGGGCTGCCGATCATCGTGCAGCTGTTCTACATCTACTTCGTGCTGCCCGAGTTCGGCGTGCAGCTCACGGCCTTCCAGGCCGGCGTGATCGGGCTGGGCATCGCCTACTCGGCCTACCAGGCCGAGAACTTCCGCGCCGGCATCGAGGCCGTCGACCCGGGCCAGCGCGAGGCCGCGCAGGCCATGGGCATGCGCTCGGCGCTGATCATGCGGCGCGTGATCCTGCCGCAGGCCTTCCGCATCGCGCTGCCGCCCTACGGCAACACGCTGGTGATGATGCTCAAGGACTCCTCGCTGGTCTCGACCATCACGGTGGCCGAGATGACGCGCGCGGGCCAGCTGATCGCCTCCTCCACCTTCCAGAACATGACGGTCTACACGCTGGTCGCGCTGCTCTACCTCTTGATGAGCCTGCCGCTGGTCTGGGGCCTGCGCCGGCTCGAGGCGCGCTTCGGCGCCGGAAGGAGAAAGCCATGATCCACGTCGAAGGCCTGGAGAAGCGCTTCGGCGCGCACCGCGTGCTGCAGGGCGTGAGCCTGCGCGTGGACAAGGGCGAAGTGGTGTGCCTGATCGGCCCCTCGGGTTCGGGCAAGTCGACGGTGCTGCGCTGCATCAACGGCCTCGAGTCGTACGAGGGCGGCGAGGTGCGCGCCTTCGGCGAGCGCGTGGACCGGAACTCACCCGCCATCCACCGGCTGCGCAGCCGCATGGGCATGGTGTTCCAGCGCTTCAACCTGTTCCCGCACCGCACCGTGATCGAGAACGTGATGGAGGGCCCGGTGCACGTGCTGCGCCAGAATCCGGCGCAGGCGCGCGAGGAGGCGCTCGTGCTGCTCGCCAAGGTCGGGCTGGCCGAGAAGGCGCAGGCCTGGCCGGCGCAGCTCTCGGGCGGCCAGCAGCAGCGCGTGGCGATCGCGCGCGCGCTCGCGATGAAGCCCGAGGCCATGCTGTTCGACGAACCCACCTCGGCGCTCGACCCCGAGCTCGTGGGCGACGTGCTCGGCGTGATGCGTGCGCTGGCCGACGAGGGCATGACCATGATCGTGGTCACGCACGAGATGGGCTTCGCGCGCGAGGTGGCCGACCGCGTGTGCTTCCTGCACAGCGGCAGCATCGTCGAGGAAGGCCCGGCCGCGCAGATGCTGGGCGCGCCGCGCCAGGCGCGCACGCAGGACTTCCTGCGCCGCGTGCTGCATCCGTCGGCGGAGGTGCGCGCGTGAGCATCGCGACATCCACACTGCCTCCCTCGCTGTGGGCAGCCACCGCGCCGGCGGCACCGCCGACGCCACCGCTGGCGGGTTCGCGGCGCGCCGACGTGCTGATCGTCGGCGCCGGCTTCACGGGCCTGTCGGCCGCGCTGCACCTGGCCGAGGCCGGCGCGAAGGTCTGCGTGCTCGAGGCGCACGAGCCGGGCTGGGGCGCCTCGGGGCGCAACGGCGGCCAGGTCAATCCCACGCTCAAGCACGATCCCGACGAGCTGGTGCGGCTCTACGGCGCCGCGCGCGCCGAGCCGCTGATCGACGCGGTCTCGCGCTCGGCCGACCTGGTGTTCGAGCTGATCGAACGCCACGGCATCGACTGCCAGCCGGTGCGCAAGGGCTGGCTGCAGGTGGCCTATTCGCAGCAGCACATCGCCGCCATGCATGCGCGCGCCGAGCAATGGGCGCGGCGCGGCGCCGCCACGCAGATGCTCGACCGCAACGAGGTCGCGGCGCGCCTGGGGACGGACGCCTTCGCGGGCGGCTGGCTCGACGGCCGCGCGGGTGGCATCCAGCCGCTGGCCTACACGCGCGGCCTGGTGCGCGCGGCGCAGGCGGCGGGCGCATCGGTGCACGGCGGCAGCGCGGTCACCGCGCTCGAACGCCGCGGTACGCAGTGGCATGCGACCACGGCCAGCGGCGCGAGCGTGGTCGCCGACCAGGTGCTGATCGCCACCAACGGCTACACCGGCGGCCTGTGGCCCGGCCTCTCGCGCACGGTGCTCGCGGCCAACAGCTTCATCGTCGCGACCGCGCCGCTGCAGGGCGCGGCCGCGCACGCCATCCTGCCGGGCGGCGAGACCGCCTCGACCTCGCAGCGCCTGTTGCTGTACTTCCGCAAGGACGCGCAGGGCCGGTTGCTGATGGGCGGGCGCGGCCACTTCGCCGATCCGGCGGGACCGGCCGACTTCGCGCACCTCGAGCGCTCGCTCGAACTGCTGTTCCCGCAGCTCGGGCCGCTCCAGTACGAGTACCGCTGGGCCGGCCGCATCGCCGTCACGCGCGACTTCATGCCGCATGTGCACACGCCCGCGCCGGGCCTCACGATCGCGCTGGGCTACAACGGGCGCGGCATCGCGCTGGCCACCAGCATGGGCCGACACGTGGCGGCACGACTGCTGCAGCCGGGGGCGGATTTCCCTTACCCGGTGACGCCGCTGCGGCCGATCCCGCTGCATGGACTGCAGCGCTTCTACATCGCGGCGGGCGTGGCCTGGTACAGCCTGCTCGATCGATTCGCTTGATAAGCTGGGCCGCATGCACACCCTGGTCGGCATCGCGGCGTATCTCCTGATCGGCATCGCCGTGGCGCCGTTGCTGCTGCTCGGGCTCTATGTGCTGGCCGACCGGCTCGGGCTCAAGGTGGCCGACCGCATGCTGTCGCTGACGGCGCGGCTGCTCCAGGTGCAGTGGCTCAGTGGCGGTGTGGTCAACATCGTCGGCGGCCTGCTCATCGCCGCGCTCGGGATCTGGGCCGCGCTGTCCCTGGAGCCGTCGTGGCATCGGCTGGCCGGCCTGCTGCTGGTGCCCTTCGGGCTCTGGCGGGCCTATCGGGGCGTGGCCGTGCTCAGGGCGCTCTCGAGCGTCGACCAATAGCACACGCAGGGCGGCCAGCCGATACCATGGCGTGCTCCATCCATCCACAGCATCGGACACACGACATGGCGATCGACACGCTTTCCACCTGGCACCAGCTCGTGAAGACGCACGACGCGGCGGGGCTCGACATCCTGCTCGACGAGAACGCCGTCTTCCATTCGCCGGTGGTGCACAAGCCGCAGGTCGGCAAGGAGATCACGCGCCGCTACCTGGCCGCGGCCTTCGAGGTCTTCTTCAACCCGAGCTTCCGCTACGTGCGCGAAGTGAAGGCCGAGCGCGACGCGGTGCTCGAGTTCGAGGTGGAGCTCGACGGCATCGTGGTCAACGGCGTCGACATGATCCGCTGGAACGACGCCGGCAAGATCACCGAGTTCAAGGTGATGCTGCGCCCGCTGAAGGCCGTGAACCTGATCCACCAGAAGATGGCGGCGCAGCTGCAGGCCGCGCAGCAGCAGCCCCGGGCCTGACGGTTCAGAGCGGCTCGAAGCCGGGCGCCTGCGTCATCTCGGTGGGCTTGTAGATCTTGTGCGCGGCCGTGGTGGTCGCCACGTCGGACACCACCAGCAGGCGCCACAACGGCTCGCCGACCGAGCTCAGTTGCTCCTCGCGCGTGAGGCGGAAGGTCGGGAAGCCCGAGGCCGTGCCCTTGACCGTGACCTTGAGCAGGGTCGCGCCCTTCGAGTTCGACACCACGATGTCGTAGCCGGTCTTCTGGCTGCGCACGTCCTCGGCGTTGTAGCCGTAGCCCTTGAAGTGGCGCATCACGTAGTCCATGGCGGCCTCCTGCACGGCCTCGGCCGAGCCCAGCTTCGCCGCGCCGTCGGCACCGGCCGCGGCCTCGTCGGGCACGTTGCCCTTGGCGCGAGCGGCCTGGATCGCGGCCTCGTCGGGCACCCAGCCGCGCGGGCCGCGCACCAGCACCGCGAACTTGCGCTCGGGCTCCCAGCTCGCGACGTGCCATTCGGCGTCGTCGCGCACGCGCGTGGAGACCTTGGCGCTGCGGTTGGTTTCGATCTCGCCGATGGCGATGCGGTTGGTCTGCACCACGGCGCGGAAATCCTGGCCGGCGTCGAAGGTGCGCTTGAGCAGCGCGAGGCGGTCGGCGGCGCGCTGCGACTGGAACGCGGTGCGCGGGCCGCCGCCGGGGCGGAACTGCACGTCGAGCGACTCGAGGCAGAACCAGCGCCCGCCCTCGCCGAGGTTGACGTACTCGCCCCAGATGGTGGCGATCACGTTGTCGCCGGTGGCGAGCCAGGCGTGGTCCGAGGCCTTCTCGCGCGCGTCGAACACACCCATCTTGGCGACGATGTCGACCGGCGTGAGCCGGGGGCCGGAGAGACGCATCTCATCGATGACGGCGAGTACTTTGGGGTCGACTTCCTTGTCCATGCGGGGGTCTTGTGCGAGAGGCAGATTGGAGATTGCGGGGGGTGGCGAGTATGCCGCAACCGGAAGCCGGCCGCCCTCGAGCGCCCCCTCACCAGGCCGTGGCGACGCCCTCGAGCGCGCGCCGCGCCAGCAGGAAGGTGGCGGCATTCCAGCTCTGGCCCGCCATGCCCATCGGCGCCAGCGTGCGGCCATGGAACCACTCGGTGAAGCGCCAGCCGTCGAGCTCGTTGGCCCGCGCCAGCTTCGCGAGTTCGGCCCAGCCCTCGGCCGCGAGCCCCAGCCTGGCGAGCGCCATGGCCCAGAAACCACCCACGAAGGGCCAGATGCCGCCGTTGTGGTACTGGTGCACCAGGTTCTGCCGGTGCCGGCCCATGTAGGCGCGCCACAGATCGTGCTGCGGCGACAGCGGATGCAGCACCACGCGCACCGGGTAGGGATCGCTCGCGCGCGCGCCCTCGATGGTGTTGACGATGCGGTGCGCCATCGCCTCGTCGGCCAGCCCGGCCTGGATCGCCAGCACGTTGCCGAACACATCGCCCTCGTCGCCCACCACCGCGAGGTTGACGAAGCTCAGGTACAGCCCCGGATCGCGCCGGCCGCGGCGCGCGTAGTGCTGCAGCAGCCGCGCGCGGTGGTATTCGGGCAGGTCTCGCTGGAACGGGTTGAACAGGTGGTTGAAGTGGTGCCGGGTCTCGTCGGCCTGCGCGATCGCGAAGCGGCGCTTGACGTCGAACCACAGCGCGTTGGTGTAGAGCACGTAGCCCGAGCGCGGCATGATGTCGGCCCAGTCGCTGGCCTCGTTCTGCTGCAGTAGCCGGAAGTGCTGGTGCTCCTGCGCCAGCAGCCAGCCGACCGCGCGCTGCACGCCGTCGGCCCAGTGCGTGGCGCCCACCTTGCCGTGGCGGCGCACGTGGTCTACCGCGATCAGCCACCAAAGCGTGGCGTCGATGCAGCCCAGATACCAGAAGTCGGCGTCCTGGCCCTCGGGATCGACGTATTTCGGGATCTGCCCGTTGGCCGCCTGCTGCGCCGCGAGCGCGTCGAGGCTCGCGACCGCGCCCTGCTCGAGCGCGGGCACGCCGCTGCCGCACATCGCCATCACGCAGATCGCCGCGTCGCGCCCGAAGATGCGCGTGTAGCGCCGCGCCACCGCGGCCTCGGTGCGGCTCGCGGCCAGGATGCCGTGCGGCGTGAGGTTGGCTTCGAGCAGCGCGAGCGAGGCCTGGGTGCAGGCGTCGACGAGCGCGAGGGAGGAGGTGTCGAGCGTCGTATCGGTCATGGGTCGGTGCGTTCGCTGGAGATCGTGGCTTCGGCCTCGGCCGCGCCATGGTGCAGGCCCATGCCGGCCCCGAGGCCCGCGCCCATGCCGGCGCCCATGCCGCCGCCGCCCATGCCGCCGCCTCCGCCCTTGCCACCGCCACCACCACCGGCATTGCCGCCGCCACCGCCCGCGCGCTCGCCGCGCGTGGCCGTGCCCTTGAGCCGCAGCGGCCCCTGCTTCGGGATGCCGAGCGTCGGCGGCACCGGATCGAGGTCGAGCACCGCGCGGATGAAGGTGCGCAGCGAGACCACGAGCTCGGCCGTCTCCACGCTGCGGCCCGCGACCATGTCTGCCGCGGCCTTCGCGGCCAGCCGCACCTGCTCCTCGGTGCCGAGCAGGATCACGTCGGACAGCGCGGTCTCGACCGCATCGCGGATGCGGCGGCGCCGGTCCGAGGCGGGCAGGCCGGCGTCGGCGCCGCCTTCGGCCTCGGCCTGCAGGCCGCGCGTGCGCAGCTCGCGCAGATGGCTGGGGTCGACCGCGAGCTCGCCGGTGAACGAGCCGCCGAGCACCTTGTAGGCCGCGATCAGGGTCTTGAGCCGCTCGTTGATCTGCCGGTTCTGCCGCTCGCGCCGCTGCTGCACGCTGAGCATCACGACGATGCGGATGCCGACCGCGACCAGCGACACCAGCACCAGGCCGAGCAGGGTCGAGAGCAGGCCTTGCCAGGATGTGAAGTCGAGTGAGTTGCGCATCGGGAAGCCGTGGCGTTCTGAAGAAAAGGCCCGCATCGCGCGCGGGCCGTGCGTCGGCTCACAGTATCCACAGGTGGGTGGCGCCCGGCTGTAGGTCGCGGCGCACGATGCGGCCCGCCCGAAAAAGCAGGCCGTCCCTCAGGGACACACCAGCTCCGTCTTCGCCACCGCGCACAGCCGCGCCTTCTCGGCCTCGGTCAGCGCCGGCCCCTTGACCATCCCGTCGAGCATCAGCACCGCGGGATAGAGCCGCCGGTCGCGCGGGTTCTTGCGGTAGGCCTGCATCACGCGCTGCTGGCTTTCGTCCTTGCAGACCTTGGCCATCTCCCGCTTCACCTCGCGGTCGCGCGCCGAGCCGTCGCCGCCGAATTCGCCGGCAAAGTGGAAGCACATCGCGGCATCCTCGACGGCCTGGCGCAGCGGCTGCTCGTCCTTCGAGAAACGCGGCGGCGTCTCGCCAGCCGCGGCGGCGGGCAGCGAGACCAACGCCGCGAGGGCTGCGGCAACGAAGGGGCGAAAAATGCGCTTCATCGAACGGATCCTCCATGAAAAAAGGCCGCCCCGAAGGCGGCCTTGCCTGCATCGCGACGCGAAGCAGCCTGCTTGTTTACTTCTTGTCGCCGCCCGGCACCTTGCCTTCGACGCCCTTGACGTAGAAGTTGATGCCGGTCAGGAACTTGTCGTCGGCGACCGCGTCCTTGGCGACCACTTCCTTGCCGTCCTGACCGAGGATCGGGCCCTTCCAGATCGAGAAGCTGCCGTCCTTCAGGCCCTTCTTGACTTCGTCGACCTTGGCCTTGGCTTCGGCCGGCACGTCCTCGGCGATCGACACGAGGTCGATGGCGCCTTCCTTGACGCCCCACCAGGCCTGGCCGGTGGCCCACTTGCCGTCGAGCGCGTCCTGCGTGGCCTTGATGTAGTACGGCGCCCAGTTGATGGTGGCCGAGCCCAGGTGGGCCTTGGGACCGTAGGCGGTCATGTCGGAGTCCCAGCCGAAGGCGCGCTTGCCCTTTTCCTGCGCGGTCTTGAGCACGGCCGGCGAGTCGGTGTTCTGGAACAGGATGTCGGCGCCGCCGTTGATGAGCGCGGTGGCGGCTTCGGTTTCCTTCGGCGGGCTGAACCACTCGTTGACCCACACGACCTTGGTCGTGATCTTCGGGTTGACCGACTGGGCGCCGAGCGTGAAGCTGTTGATGTTGCGCAGCACCTCGGGGATCGGCACCGAGCCGACGACGCCGAGCGTGTTCGACTTGGTCATGGCGCCCGCGATGATGCCGGCCATGTACGCGCCTTCGTAGGTGCGGCTGTCGTAGGTGCGCATGTTCTCGGCGGTCTTGTAGCCGGTGGCATGCTCGAACTTGACGTCCTTGCTGTCGTTGGCGACCTTGAGCATGGGCTCCATGTAGCCGAAGGTGGTGCCGAAGATCAGCTTGTTGCCCTGGCCGACCATGTCGCGGAACACGCGCTCGGCGTCGGCGCCCTCGGGCACGCTTTCCACGAAGGTGGTCTTGATCTTGTCGCCGAATTCCTTCTCGAGCGCCTTGCGGCCGTTGTCGTGCGCGAAGGTCCAGCCGCCGTCGCCCACGGGTCCGATGTATGCGAATGCGATGTTGAGCGGCGCTGCCGGAGCCGGCGCTGCGGCGGCGGGTGCCGGAGCCGGTGCGGGCGCGGCGGCCGGTGCTGCCGCTTCTTCTTTCTTGCCGCAGCCGATCAAGGCTGCCGAAGCGACCGCCGTGAGGGCGGCGAGCTTGAGCAGGGAGCGCTTGTTCAGATCATTCATTGTCGGAAATCCTCAAAAAGGACGGGTTGGCGGAAAAACGAAAACCGCGATTATGAGCCGGGGTAGAACGGTTTCCCGATCGAAGCCGGCATGTTGACGCGAATGAATGCGGGGTTGCGCGAGATCAGGGCCAGCACCACGATGGGCGCGATGTACTGCAACATGCTGAGGAACTGCGAGGGCACGTCGACGCCGCTGCTCTGCAGATGGAAGCCCAGCATCGAGACGCCGCCGAACAGGTAGGCGCCCAGCAGCACGCGCATCGGCCGCCAGGTGGCGAAGGTGGTGAGCGCCAGCGCGATCCAGCCGCGGCCCGCGACCATGCCCTCGACCCACAGCGGGGTGTAGACGGTCGAGAGATACGCGCCCGAAAGGCCGCACAGCGCCCCGCCCGCGATCACGGCCATGAGGCGGATGCGCCGCACCGGATAGCCCAGCGCATGCGCCGATTCGGGCGACTCGCCGACCGAGCGCAGCACGAGGCCGGCGCGCGTGCGGTAGAGAAACCAGATCAGGCCCACGGTCAGCAGCACGGCGACGTAGACCATCGGGTGATGGCGGAACAGCGCGGGGCCGAGCAGCGGAATGTCGGCCAGCACGGGAATCGCATAGCTGGCGCTCTCGGGCAGCTTGGCCTGCACGAAGTTGATGCCGGCGAAGGCCGAGAAGCCGACACCGAACAGGCTCAGCGCGAGGCCGGTGGCGTACTGGTTGGTGTTGAGCCAGATGACGAGCACGCCGAAGAAGGCGGCCAGCAAGGCCCCGGCGGCCATGCCGGCGAGCAGGCCGAGCCAGGGGTTGTGGGTGGTCACCACGGTGGCGAAACCGGCGATGGCGGCGCACAGCATCATGCCCTCGGCGCCGAGGTTGACGATGCCGGCCTTCTCGTTGATGAGGAGGCCGAGCGCGGCGATGGCCAGGACGGTGCCGGCGCTCAGGGTGGAGCCGAGCAGGAGTGCGTAGCTGTCCATTTTTTTAGTGGCTCTCGTTGCTTGGGTTGCTCGGGGTGCAGAGGGGACGGTCGGGGCGCGTGCACAGGACAGCGGGTACTTCCCTCCGCGAATGTCCCCCGCCTTCGGCTCCTCCTTTATTTCGCTGCGGGAAGCACCCACTGCCCTGTGCACGTGGGCGCAGTCGTTGTGCCGGCCGGTTCAACCGACCTGCCCCAGGCTCACGTCGATGGCGTACTCCCCGCAGCGAAATAAAGGAGGAGGCCGCAGGCCGGGGGACATTCGCGGAGGGGAGTACGCCGTCGGCGTGAGCCCACCCCGAACGAACCAGATCGAAAGCGCAGGACAGCATCACAGCGCCCCCTCGGTCGTACGCGCAACAGGCGCAGTCAAAGGCGTACTCGCTTGCAGAGAACTCGTCGTGAGCACGGCAGCCTTCGCAGCCGCCTTGCGACGAACCCGATAGGCAATCAAGGTATCGCAAGCCAGCAGCGTGAACAGCAGCAGCCCCTGGAACACCCCCGTCAGCGACTTCGGCAGCCCGAGCCGCGACTGCGCGAGCTCGCCGCCGATGTAGAACATGCTCATCAGGATGGCCGAGAACACCATCCCCACCGGATGCAGGCGGCCGACGAAGGCCACGATGATGGCCGCGAAGCCGTAGCCGGCCGGCACGTAGGGCGTGAGCTGACCGAGCGGACCGGCCACTTCGAGCGCACCGGCCAGGCCGGCCGCGCCGCCCGAGGTCAAGAGCGCGATCCACACCGCGCGGCGCGCCGAGAAGCCCGCATAGCGCGCCGCCGCGGGCGCGAGGCCGCCGACCTGCTGCGCGAAGCCCGCGCGCGTGCGGAACAGGAACACCCACAGCGCCCCCACCCCCACCAGCGCGATGATCACCCCGATCGTCACGCGCGAGCCCTTGAACAGGCGCGGGATCTGCGTCACCGCCTCGAAGGTCTTCGACTGCGGGAAGTTGTAGCCGTTGGGATCCTTCCAGGGGCCGAACACCATGTAGCTCAGCAGCAGCGTCGCCACGTACACCAGCATCAGGCTCACCAGGATCTCGTTCGCGTTGAAGCGGTCGCGCAGCCAGGCCACGATGCCGGCCCAGACCATGCCGCCCAGCGTGCCCGCCACCAGGATCGCCAGCACGATCCAGCCGCCCGTGGTCTTGTCGGCCATCAGCGCCACGCCGCCCGCGGCGATCGCGCCGAACACGAACTGGCCCTCGGCGCCGATGTTCCACACGTTGGAGCGAAAGCAGACCGCCAGGCCCAGCGCGATGATCAGAAGCGGCGTGGCCTTCACCGTCAGCTCGCCCAGCGCATAGCCGTTCTTGATCGGCTCGTAGAAGAACACCAGCAGGCCCTTGACCGGGTCCTTGCCGAGCGCGGCGAACAGCGCCACGCCGATCAGCACCGTGATCAGCAGCGCCAGGATCGGCGAGGCGAAGGTCCAGAAGCGCGAGAGCTCCGGACGGGGTTCGAGCTTAAGCATGGGCGGCCTCCTCGTTCTTGTTGCTCTTGCCGGGTTGGCCCGGCCACAGCCCGCTCATCCATTCGCCGATCTGCGCCAGCGTGGCGGCCGCGCGGTCGATCGAGGGCGACAGCCGCCCCTTGGCGATCACGTGCAGCCGGTCGCTGATGCTGAAGAGCTCGTCGAGCTCCTCGCTGATCACCAGCACCGCGCAGCCCGCGTCGCGCAGCGCGAGGATCTCGGCATGGATCAGCGCGGCCGCGCCCACGTCCACGCCCCAGGTCGGCTGCGAGACGATGAACAGCTTCGGGTTGGCGTCGATCTCGCGGCCGACGATGAACTTCTGCAGGTTGCCGCCCGACAGCGAGCGCGCCGCCGCCTTCGGGCCGCCGGCCTTGACCTTGAAGCGCTCGATGATGGACCTGGCCTGGCGCTCGAGCGCGCCGGTGCGGATCCAGCCGCCACGGCCCACCGCGTCGCCGCGCGTCAGCAGCAGGTTGTGCGCGAGCCCCAGCGTGGGCACCGCGCCGCGGCCCAGCCGTTCCTCGGGCACGAAGTGCAGGCCCAGCGCACGGCGCGCGCGCGGGCGCAGCCGGCCGGCCGGCTGGTCGAAGACCCGCACCATCGCCGCCTCGGCACGCACGTCCTCGCCCGAGAGCGTGTAGAGCAGCTCCTTCTGGCCGTTGCCCGACACGCCCGCAATGCCCACCACCTCGCCCGCGCGCACCTCGAAGGACACGCCCTCGAGGTCCACGCCGAACTGGTCCTCGCGCGCCAGCGTGAGGCCCTGCACGCGCAGCGCCACCGCGCCCGCATGCACCGGACGGTGCTCGAGCGGCGGCGGCTCGCTGCCGATCATCAGCCGCGACAGCGACTCGTTGCTCTCGTTCTTCGGGTTGCACACCCCCGTGACCTTGCCGCCGCGCAGCACCGTGCAGGCGGTGCACAGTTCGCGGATCTCGTGCAGCTTGTGGCTGATGTAGAGGATGCTGCAGCCCTCGGAGGCCAGCTTGTTGAGCACGCCGAACAGCTTGACCACCGCCTGCGGCGTGAGCACCGAGGTCGGCTCGTCGAGGATCAGCAGCTTGGGGTCGGTCAGCAGCGCGCGGATGATCTCCACCCGCTGCATCTCGCCCACCGACAGCGTGTGGACCGGCCGCGCGGGATCGATGTCGAGGCCGTACTCGCTCGCCTTGGCCGTGATGCTGCGCGCCACGTCGGCCAGCGCCAGCGACTTGTCGAGGCCGAGCCAGACGTTCTCGGCCACCGTGAGGGTGTCGAACAGGCTGAAGTGCTGGAACACCATGCTGATGCCCAGCGCGCGCGCCTGCTGCGGGTTGCGCAGGTTCACCGGCTGGCCGTCGAATGCGACGCTGCCCTCGTCGGGCTTGACCGAGCCGTAGATGATCTTCATCAGCGTCGACTTGCCGGCGCCGTTCTCGCCGAGCACGGCGTGGATCTCGCCCGGTTGCACCGCCAGCGAGATGTCGCTGTTGGCGACCACCGCCGGGTAGCGCTTGGTGATGTGCGCGAGCTGGAGTCTGGGTGTTGTCATGCCGGTTCCGTGGGTTGTCTCGTTCGGTACAGGAATGGGCCTCGTCTCGCGGGTTCCGATGTACGTCGATAGCTATAAGTTTAATAGCGTGCCCACGGAATCCGGGCGATGGAAGACCCCGACTCCGGGGCTTCGGCTGATTTCGGGTTCAGTGGCCCGTCACGTAGACGAACTTGAACAGGAAGATGGCGGCGATGACCCACACCATGGCATGCACTTCCCGTGCCCGGCCGGTGAACAGCTTGAGCACGGCGTAGGTGATGAAGCCGAAGGCCAGGCCGTTGGCGATCGAGTAGGTGAAGGGCATGGCCAGCGCGGTCACGGCCGCGGGGATGACCTCGGTGGTGTCCTCCCAGTCGAGCTCGACCAGGTCGCGCAGCATCAGGCAGCCCACGAACAGCAGCGCCGGCGCGGTGGCATAGGCCGGCACCGAGCCCGCGAGCGGCGAGATCATCAGGCAGGCCAGGAACAGCACCGCCACCACCACGGCCGTGAGGCCGGTGCGACCGCCCGCCTGCACGCCGGCCGCGCTCTCCACGTAGGCCGTGGTGCTCGAGGTGCCGAGCAGCGAGCCCGCGAAGATCGCGCCGCTGTCGGCCAGCAGCGCCTTGTTCATGCGCTCCATCTTGCCGGGCACCAGCAGGCCGGCGCGCTTGGCCACGCCCATCAGCGTGCCGGTGGCGTCGAACATCTCGACCAGGAAGAACACCAGCACCACGTTGAGGATGCCGCCCTTGAGCGCGCTCAGGATGTCGAGCTGCATGAAGGTGGGCGCGATCGACGGCGGCGGCGCGAACACGCCGTGGAACTTGTTGCCGCCGAAGAAGAAGGACAGCACCGTGACCGTGACGATGCCGATCAGGATCGCGCCGCGCACCTTGAGCTTGTCGAGCACCACGATGATCAAAAAGCCCAGCGTGGCCAGCACCACCGGCGCCGAGTGCAGGTCGCCCAGCGTCACGAAGGTGGCCGGCGAGGCCGCGACCACGCCCGCGCTCTTGAGCGCGATCAGCGCGAGGAACATGCCGATGCCCACCGTGATCGCCGTTCGCAGCGACTGCGGTATGCCCTGGATGAACAGCTCGCGCAGCCCCGTGACCGTGACGATCAGGAACAGGCAGCCCGAGATGAAGACCGCGCCCAGCGCGGTCTGCCACGTGTAGCCCATGCCGAGCACCACCACGTAGGCGAAGTAGGCGTTCAGGCCCATGCCCGGCGCCATGGCGATCGGGTAGTTGGCGTACAGGCCCATGATCAGCGTGCCCAGCGCCGCGATCAGGCAGGTGGCCACGAAGACCGCGCCCTTGGGCATGCCCGCGTCGCCGAGGATCGATGGGTTGACGAAGATGATGTAGGCCATCGTCAGGAAGGTGGTGAGCCCCGCGATGACCTCGGTGCGCACGGTGGTGTTGTGTTCGTTGAGCTTGAACACCTTGTCGATCCAGTTCATGGGTTTCTTGTCTCCGGGATGTGTTGTCTCGTGTCGCGTCGTGCGGCGTCGTTCTGAAGAAAAAGCGGGCCGAGCCCGTCCCTGGCGCGAGCTCGGTCGCGCCTCGAGGTCCTTGGGGTTCTGGTGGTGAGGGAGCCGGCGCCGTCAGGCGCCCAGGGGCGGCGGATCGCGCGCATCGCGCGCGGGCGGGGTGGGCGGACGCAGCGAGGCCGCCACGTCCTTGATGCATTCGCGCAGCCAGCGCGCCGAGCTCGACGAGTGGGTGCGCTCGTGCCAGAGCTGGTAGTACATGAGCCGCGGCAGCGCCACCGGGCAGTCGAGGATCTTCAGCGGCAGCCGCGCGGCGAAGCGCTCGCAGTACTGGCGGCCGGTGGTCAGCACCAGCAGGCTCGAGGCCACCATGTCGGGGATCAGCCCGAAGTGCGCGCAGCGCGCCGTGATGTTGCGCTGGCGCCCGAGCTCGTCGAGCATCTGGTCGATGATGCCGCGCCCGCCCGGGTGCATGGGCGTGGGCGCGATGTGCTCGGCCTGCAGCCAGGTCTCGAGGTCCCAGCCGCGGCGCACCGCCGGATGGTCCTGGTTCACCAGCGACACCACCTCGTCACCGAACAGGCGTGCCATGTGCAGGTCCTCGGGTGGCTTGAGCCAGTTGCCGATCACCACGTCGACCTGGCCCAGCGACAGGTGGCCGTGGTAGTCGGAGTCGGGCGACAGCGGATGGATCTCGATGTGGCACAGCGGCGCCTCGCGCTTGACCTGCGCCACCAGCATGGGCAGGAAGATCGGGTCCATGTAGTCGCTGGCCGCGATGCGGAAGGTGGTGCTGGCCGATTGCGGGTCGAAGCCGCGCGCATCGGAGAACAGCATCTCGGCCGCGCGCAGGATGCTCGCGGCCGGCTCGATCATGCGCAGCCCCGCATCGGTGGGCACCATGCCCGAGCCCGAACGCACCAGCAGCGGATCGCCCGAGAGCTCGCGCAGCCGCTTGAGCGCGGCCGACACCGCCGGCTGGTACATCCCGAGCCGGATCGCGGCGCGCGAGACGCTGCGGTCGGTCAGCACGGTGTGCAGCACCCGGATCAGGTGAAGGTCGATCTTGTCGAAAAGCGCCTGGTCTCTCATGGCCGCTCGCACGGAAGTGGTCGATGCGAGGCGTTATACAGCCGGGGAGCGGGATCGGACAGCCGGACGCAGAGGACGCGAAGGATCCGCGAAGGACGCAAAAGGAAGACATGGCAATGTTCAATCTGGCTTCTTTTGCGTTCTTTGCGAAATCTTCGCGTCCTCTGCGTCCGGAAATCCGTGTTCTCGGCGCTCATTCCACCTGCGATGTCGTCACGGCCGTCACGGCGCGCAGGATCGATTCGCTCGTGGCGGGCGCGCGCAGCGGCGGGTCGACGCGGTGGCCGCCCGCGGCCGACACGGCGTCGCGGATCGCGAAGAAGACCGAGAACGGCAGCAGCAGCGGCGGCTCGCCCACGGCCTTGCTGCGGTGGATCGAGTCCTCGAAGTTCTGGCCCTCGAACAGCCGCACGTTGAACACCGGCGGGCAGTCGTTGGCGGTCGGGATCTTGTAGGTGCTGGGCGCGTGGGTCGTGAGCTTGCCGCTCTGCGGATGCCACACCAGTTCCTCGGTCGTGAGCCAGCCCATGCCCTGGATGAAGGCGCCCTCGACCTGGCCGATGTCGACCGCCGGGTTCAGCGACTTGCCCGCGTCGTGCAGGATGTCGGCGCGCAGCAGCTTCCATTCGCCGGTCAGCGTGTCGACGATCACCTCGCTGACCGCCGCGCCGTAGGCGTAGTAGTAGAACGGGCGGCCCTGCATCTTGTCCTTGTCCCAGCTCAGGCCGGGCGTGGCGTAGAAGCCGTCGGACCACAGCTGCTTGCGGTCGAGGTAGGCCTCGCCCACCACGGTGCTGAAGGCCAGCGTGCGGCCGTTGACCTCGACCTTGTCGTTGGCGAAGCGCACCGCGCCGGGCTCGCCGCCATGGCGCTCGGCCGCGCTCTGCGCCAGCCGCTCGCGGATCTGGCGCGCGGCGTCCTGCGCGGCCTTGCCGTTGAGGTCGGCGCCGGTCGAGGCCGCCGTGGCCGAGGTGTTCGCGACCTTGGTCGTGTCGGTGGCCGTGACGCGCACGCGCTCGAAGCTCACGCCGAGCTCGTGCGCCACCACCTGCGCCACCTTGGTGTTCAGGCCCTGGCCCATCTCGGTGCCGCCGTGGTTCACCAGAATCGAGCCGTCGGTGTAGACGTGCACCAGCGCGCCGGCCTGGTTGAAGTGCTTGACGTTGAACGAGATGCCGAACTTCAGCGGTGCCAGCGCCAGCCCGCGCTTGAGCACCGGGCTCGCGGCGTTGAAGCCGGCGATCTCCTCGCGCCGCGCGCGGTAGTCGCTCGTGGCCTCGAGCTCGGCCACCAGCTCGTGCACGATGTTGTCGGTCACGGTCTGGCGGTAGGGCGTCACGTTGTTCTCGCCCTTGCCGTAGAAGTTGACGCGCCGCACGTCGAGCGGGTCGCGGCCCAGCGCGCGCGCCACCGAGTCCATGATGTTCTCGATCGCGATCGCGCCCTGCGGGCCGCCGAAGCCGCGGAAGGCCGTGTTGCTCTGCGTGTTGGTCTTGCCCGAGTAGCCGTGCATGCTGACGTTGGGCAGCCAGTAGGCGTTGTCGAAGTGGCACAGCGCGCGCGTCATCACCGGGCCCGACAGGTCGGCCGAGTGGCCGGCGCGCGAGACCATGGTGATCTCGGCGCCGAGCAGGCGGCCCTCGTCGTCGAAGCCCACCTCGTACTCGTACCAGAAGCAGTGGCGCCGGCCCGTGACCATGAAGTCGTCGTCGCGGTCCAGCCGCAGCTTGACCGGGCGGCGCAGCTTGCTCGCGGCCACCGCGGCCACGCAGGCGAACAGCGCCGACTGCGACTCCTTGCCGCCGAAGCCGCCGCCCATGCGCCGGCACTCGACGTGCACCTCGTTCGACTGCAGGTGCATCGCGTGCGCGACCAGGTGCTGCATCTCGCTCGGATGCTGGGTCGAGCAGTGGATGTGCAGCGCGCCGCCCTCCTTCGGGATCGCGTAGCTGATCTGGCCCTCGAGATAGAACTGCTCCTGCCCGCCGACGTCGAGCGTGGCCTTGAGCCGGCGCGGCGCGGCCGCGATGGCGGCGCGCACCGCGGCCTCGTCGCCGCCGTTGGCGGCACCGCCGCTGCGCACGATGTGCATCGGCGGCACCACGTACTGGCCGCGCGCATGCGCGTCCTGCGGCGTGAGCACCGGCGGCTGCGCCTCGATGGTCAGCGCGTCCTTGGCGCGCGCGGCGGCGCGGCGCGCGGCGTCGCGGGTGCGCGCGATCACGGCGAACACCGGCTGGCCCAGGTAGCGGATCTCGCCGCCGTCCTTCACGGACAGCAGGATCGGGTCGTCGTGGATGATCGAGCCGCAGTCGTTGGTGCCGGGGATGTCGTCGGCCGTGATCACCGACACCACGCCCGGCATGGCGCGGATGGCGTCGAGCGACAGCGCCGTGACGCGCCCGTTGGCCGCGGGCGACAGGCCCAGCGCGCAATGCAGGGTGCCGGCGATCTCGGGGATGTCGTCGATGTAGGTGGCCTCGCCGGCCACGTGCAGGTGCGCCGATTCGTGCGGGCGGCTGATGCCCACGCGCACGCCCTGGTCGTGGGCGAGCGCCTCGGCACCCTGGTCGATGCGGGCGGCGGTGTTCTTCAGGTAGTCGGCAAAGGCCTCTGCGGGTTGCAGCAGGCGGGCATCGAGGGGCTTGTTCATGGTCTCAGACTCCTTGCGCGGCCGGCTTGGCGGTGGCGGCGTGCGGCATCACGCTCCAGACGCTGGTGGCGCTGCCGGGCAGCGCATCCTCGGCCCGGGTCTCGAGCCACAGGCGCTGGATCAGGTTCTGCGCCACCTGCATCCGGTAGTCGGCCGAGGCACGCATGTCGGACAGCGGCTTGAAGTCCTGCGCCAGCGCCAGCTTGGCGGCGTTCACGCTGGACTGGGTCCAGGGCTTGCCGACCAGCGCGGCCTCGGCCTGCGCCGCGCGCTTCACGGTGGCGGCCATGCCGCCGAAGGCCAGGCGCACGGCCTTCACCTTGTTGCCGCCGGGCTCGAGCTCGAGCGCGAAGCCCGCGCACAGCGCCGAGATGTCGCAGTCGAAGCGCTTGCTGATCTTGTAGGCGCGCACCTGGCGGCGCATCGCGGCCAGCGGCAGCCACAGGCCCTGCACGAATTCGCCGGGCTGCAGCTGGTTCTTCATGTAGTCGACGTAGAAGTCGGGCAACGGCATGCGGCGCACCTCGGCACCGCGGCGCAGCTCGATCTCGGCGTCGAGCGACATCAGCACCGGCGGCGAGTCGCCGATCGGCGAGCCGTTGGCCACGTTGCCGCCCATGGTGCCGGCATGGCGGATCGGCGGCGAGGCGAAGCGCAGCCAGACGTCGGCCAGGCTGGGCACGCGCTCGACCAGCGCCGCGAAGGCCGATTCGAGCGAGGCGCCCGCGCCGATATAGAGGTGGTCGCCGCGGACCTCGACGGTCTTGAGCTCGGGCACGTCGCCCACGTAGATGATGTCGCCGAGGTCGCGGAACTGCTTGTTGACCCACAGGCCCACGTCGGTCGAGCCCGACAGCAGTTGCGCGCGCGGCTTCTGCTCGCGCAGCGCGGCCAGCTGCTCGAGCGAGCGCGGCGCGTGGAAGCGGTCGATGCGCGCGCCCAGCGGGGCCGCGTACTCGAAGCCCGTGGCGCCGGAGGGCGGATTCAGCGCGGTGAGCGCGGCCACCACCGCGCGGCTGTCCAGCCGCACCGGCGGCAGGTCGAACATGCGCTGGCCCGCGTCGAGGATCGGGCGGTAGCCGGTGCAGCGGCACAGGTTGCCCGAGAGGTCGTCGGCCAGCTGCTGGCGCGAGGGCTGCGTGCCGCGCGCCTGGTGATGCTCGTAGGCCGACCACAGCGACATCACGAAGCCCGGCGTGCAGAAGCCGCACTGCGAGCCGTGGCAGTCGACCAGCGCCTGCTGCACCGGGTGCAGGCAATGCACGGGGTGCGGGCGCTTGTCGCCCTCTTGAAGTGCGGGGGCCGGGGCTGCCTGCGAAGCTTGGCACTGGTCCTTGAGGTCCTCGACCGTGAACAGCGCCTTGCCGTTGAGCGTGGGCAGGAACTGGATGCAGGCATTGACCGTCTGCAGCCGCAGGCCGCCGACCGCGTCGGGCGCGCCGGCCTCGGCCAGCTCGCCGATCACCACGGTGCACGCACCGCAGTCGCCCTCGTTGCAACCCTCCTTGGTGCCGGTGCAGCGCGCGTCCTCGCGCAGCCAGTCGAGCACCGAGCGGGTCGGGTGGACGCCACTGACGTCGACGACCTGTCCGCGATGGAAGAATCGAATGGGCTGGCTGGGGCTGTGGCTGCTGCTCTCGGTACTCATGCTGTCGTGCTCGTGGGGTGGCGCGTGGTGGCCAGGCCTGGACGTTAGCGGCTTGCGCCGCCGCACGCATACCGTGGTGCCCATATTGCGTATGCGGGGCCCGGTATGCGACGTACGGGGAAACCCTGGATTCCGGGGCAATTCTCGTGCCATGGGGGCGCGGGCGCCATGGCCGCGCCGAAAAAACGGGCCTGGCGCCCGCTCAGCCGCCGGTGCCGTGCACCAGGCGCTCGAACACGTCCTGCGACCCCATCTGCCCGCCCTTGAGCATGATCTCGACCCCGTCGAGCCCCGGCGCCTCGCTGTGCAGCCGGCACAGCGCGGTGCCGGGCGCGAGCTGCGCGAGGTAGGACAGGCCCCAGGCGTCGAGCGCGCCCACGGCGAGGCTGGAGGTGTCGCCGCCGGCCACGCCCACGCGCGACAGCGGCACGGCCGCGAGCACGCGCGCCAGCAGTTCGCCGCCGGCCTCGGCCAGCGCGCGCGCGGGCACGCGCGTGTGGCCGGCGCGCGCGGCCTCGGTGGCGGTGCAGGCCAGCACATGGGCACCGGTCGAGAGCCGGTCGGCCAGCTCGCGCGCGGACTGCGCCAGATGATCGGAATGGGGGTCGACCAGCCGCGCCGCGTCGAGCCAGACGACCTCGAAGGACCGCGCGGCCGCCACCTGCCGCGCCGTGACTGGCGAGAGGCTGCCGGCCAGCACGAACACCGGGCCGCGCGCGGGCGCCACGGCGGCCGGCGCCGCGGGCGCATCCGCCAGCCGCGGCGCGAAGGCCTGCACCACGCTGCTCGGGCCGACGGCCAGCAGCGGCGCTTCGGCGGTGGCGAGCGGCCACAGCGCCGCGCCGATGGCCTCGAGGTCCTCGGGCCGCGCGACATCGAACAGCACGGCCTCGGGCTGCTCGCCCAGCACGGCGGCCAGCGCCTCGCCCGTGGCCGCATGCCGTGGGTATGGCAGCAGCGCGGTCTCGCCCAGGCCCTGCGCCTGTAGATGCAGCCGCAGGTCCGACTCGCGCATCGGCGTGACCGGATGGCGGCTCATGGTCGGGTGGCGGTCGATGCGGTGCACCATGCCGCCGCTGCCGGCCGCGGCGAACAGGTGGCCGAACAGGCAGTAGCGCTCGAGGTTCGGCTGGCCGCCGACGATCGCGGTCCAGGGCTGGCCGGCGGCGGGGCGCAGCGCCTCGATGGCGACGGCGATGTTGCCGACGCCGGGCGCGCTGTCGAAGGTGGAGCAGGTCTTGTAGTGCAGAACGCGCGCGCCGAGCCCGGCCATCAGCCGCGCGACCGGCGCGAGTTCCGCGCGCATCGCGTCCGGCGCCATCGAGCGCGCCGCGCCCGCGATGCCCAGGCAGTCGAGCGGACCGGCGCGCGCGAGCAGCGGCTCGTCGGGCACGCGCAGGAACAGCAAGGCGCGCAGCCCGGCACGCGCCGCGGTGGCGAGCGTGTCGGTGGCGCCGGTGAAGTCGTCGCCGTAGTAGGCGAGCGGCACCGGCGTGCTCATTGGGCGCCGAAGAAGGCCAGCGCCTGCGCCAGCTCCCGCGCCTCGCGCGCGGCCTCGGCCACCGGCACGCCCGCGCGCGCCGCGGCCCAGGCCTGGCGGATGCTCGCCACGCCCGCGGCCGCGCCGCCCGGATGGGCCAGGATGCCGCCGCCCGACATGAACAGCAGGTCGTCGCTGCCGACCGCGGCCCAGGTCGGCGCCACGGTGCCGGCCCACTGGCCCGAGGAGAAGGCGGGCATCACGCGGTCATCGAAGGCGCCCTCGCCCGCCACCAGCGGCGCCAGGCAGTCGCGCGCCGACTCGATCACCTCCGCGTCGGGCTGCGAGAACTTGCCCTGCAGCCCGTGCACGTGCATGTGGTCGACGCCGGCCAGCCGCCACAGCGCCTGGTAGGCCTGGAACGAGATGCCCAGCAGCGGATGGCGCGACAGCGCGCCGTAGCCGTTGCGATGGCCGTGCAGCGCCAGCGGCGTATGGCGCCGCAGGGTCTGGATGCCCGAATGGCCGCACCAGTTGAGGCTGGCCATCACGCAGCTGCCGCCCTCGCGCTCGACCAGGTCGGCATGGCGCTTCATGGCGTCGGTCTCGTCGGTGATGTTGAAGGCCACCATCACCTGCTTGCCGGTGCGCTGCGCATGGTCGCGCACCACCGCCATCACGGCCGGCACGCGCTCGGCCAGCGGTGCATGCAGCGGATCGGCCGAGACCTCGTCGTCCTTGATGAAGTCCACGCCGGCGGCGCACAGCCGCGCCACCAGCTCGGCGGTCTGCGCGGCCGAGAAGCCGACGTTGGGCTTGATGATGGTGCCCACCAGCGCGCCCGATTCCACGCCGGTGGCACGACGGGTGCCGGCCACGCCGTGACTCGGCCGCTCGAACCGCGCGCGGTAGGCCGCGGGCAGCTGCAGCGATTCGAGCCGCAGCCCCGTGACCTCGCCGAGGTCGTAGAGGTTGCCCGCGACCGTGGCCGCCAGCGTCGGCAGGTTGGCGCCGATGTTGGCGACGGGAAACGAGATGTCGACCAGCGCGCGCCGCCACGGCCCGCGCCGGCCCTGGCGCTCGAGCAGCGCATTGGGCAGGCTGGGCGCCGCGGCCGGCTCGAGCTCGTCGATGGCCTCGACGGTGGCGCGCGCCCGCGCGCGCAGGTCGTCGGTCTCGCCCTCGACGCGCGTGAAGGTGCCGCACGACTGCTCGCCCGCCATCACCTCGGCCACCGCGGCCGGCTCGAGCGGCGTCTCGATGCGGTAGCGCGCGCGGATGCGCTGTTCTGCCTGCGCCATCGTCATCAGAGCTTCGACAGGTCGGGGAAGGGCCGCACCGGCTCGCTGCCGTCCCAGCCTTCGGAGGCCGCGCGAATCAGGTCGAACATCTTCCCCTTCGGCCCGGCCACTTCCGACAGCTCGATCACGGTGCCCGGGTGGTATTCGGTGTCGAAGTAGATGAAGCGGCCGCGCTCGCCCACCTCGCCGCTCATCACCGGCTTGAAGCCCTGCGCCGTGAGGCGCGCGAGGTCGGCGTCGTAGTCGGCGGTCCAGTAGGCCACGTGCTGCAGGCCGGTGCGGCCCGCGCGCAGGAAGTCGCGGTACATCGAGGGCACGTCGTTGCGGGTCTGGATCAGCTCGACCTGCACATAGCCCGAGTTGGCCAGCGCCACCGAGTTGTGCGGCTCGTGCGCCTCGCCGTTGTAGCGGTAGTTGCGGATCGGCACCTTGGGGTTGTAGAACCAGGGACCGACGCCGAGCTCGCGGCTCCAGTAGTCCATGGCGGCCTCGATGTCGGGCACCACATAGCCCAGTTGGCGGATCTCGCCGAGGAATCGACTCATTTTCTTGCGCGCTCCGTTGTGCGTGTTGTTGTCAGACTTTGAGAAAACCGGTGGAGAACCACGGGATCGCGGCGACCAGCACCAGCCCCGCGAGCAGCGCGGCCATGTAGCCCCAGATGTGGCGGATGCCCTCGTCGGGATCGACCTTGCTGACGGCGCAGGCGCCGTAGTAGCCGACGCCGAAGGGCGGCGCGAACAGGCCGATGCCCATCGCGAAGATCACGACCATGGCGTAGTGCACCTCGTGCACGCCGGCCGCCTTGGCGATCGGGAACAGCAGCGGCCCGAACAGCACGATGGCCGGAATGCCCTCGAGCACGCTGCCCAGCACGATGAAGGCCACGATCGAGACCGCGAGGAAGCCGTAGGCGCCGCCCGGTATGCCGGCCATGAGCTTCGCGAGGTCCTGCGAGAAGCCCGACTGCGTGAGCCCCCAGGCCATGGCGGTGGCGCAGCCGACGATGAAGATGATGGCGCCCGAGAGCGAGGCGGTCTCGACCAGCATCGGGCGCAGCCGGCGCCAGTCGAACTGGCGGTAGATCAAGAGGCCGACCAGCGCCGAATAGACGATGCCGATGGTCGAGACCTCGGTGGCCGTGGCCACGCCCTCGACCACCGCGGCGCGGATCACGAAGGGCAGCAGCACCGCGGGCAGCGCCACCAGCAGCAGCTTGCCGATCTCGCGCGCGCCGTGGCGCTTCACCCGGCTCAGGTCCTCGCGGCGGTAGCGCCACCAGACCACCACGCAGAGCATGGCGCCGAGCACCACCGCGGGCATCAGGCCGCCGGTGAACAGCGCCGCGATCGAGATGCCGGTGACCGAGCCGATGGTGATCAGCACGATCGAGGGCGGGATGGTCTCGGTCTGCGCGCCGGTGGCCGACAGCAGCGCCACCAGGTCGCCGGGCTTGGCGCCGCGCTGGGTCATCTCGGGGAACAGCACCGGCGCGATGGCCGCCATGTCGGCGATCTTCGAGCCCGAGATGCCCGAGATCAGGTACATGGCGCCGATCAGCACGTACGACAGGCCGCCGCGCACATGGCCCAGCAGGCTCGCGAGGAACTGGATCATGGCGCGCGCCATGCCGGTCATCTCGATCAGCGCGCCGAGGAAGATGAACAGCGGCACCGCCAGCAGGATCAGGTGCGACATGCCTTCGTCGAGCCGGCCCACCATCACCAGCATCGGCGTGCGCGTGGTCAGCGCCAGGTAGCCGAAGGTGGCGAGCGCGAACGAGAAGGCGATCGGCACGCCGGCGAACACGGTGAAGGCCACCACGCCGACGAAGAAGATCAGCAGGTTGAGCTTGCCCAGCGGCGCCAGCACCGGCCCCGCGAGCCAGAAGGCGGCCACGAGCGCCACGGTGCCGAGCGCGGCCACGGCGATCTGCCGCAAGGTGCACACGCGCAGCAGCCGCAGCAGCGCCACCACCCCCATCAGCGCGATGCCCGCGGGGATGGCCGAGGCGCGCCAGGCATTGCTGATCTCGAGCGCGGGCGTGACGACGAAGGACTCCTCGTGCGCGTAGTCGATGGCCGGCCAGGCCACCAGCGCGAGGAAGGCCACCGAGGCCGTGATGGCGAAGGTATCGAACAGCGCGCGCGTGTCGGGCCGCAGCCGCGCCACGAAGGCGGTCATGCGCATGTGCTCGCCGCGGCGCAGCGCCACCACGGCACCGAGCATCGACAGCCACAGGAACAGGATCGAGGCCAGCTCGTCGGACCACACCAGCGGCGCATGGAAGGCATAGCGCGCCGTGACGCCCGCGAACAGCACCACGATCTCGGCCAGCACCAGCAGCGCGGCCAGCGACTCCACCGTGCCGCCGAGCCTGCGGTCGAGGCGGCCGGCCAGCGGCGCCAGCGCGTTCGGATGGGCCACGGCGGCGCCACCAGGGGCGAGCGCGTCGGCGGGAAGCACGTGCGAGGACATGGGTGACGCTCAGGCCAGCTTGCCCACGGCCTCTTCGAGCAGCGCCCAGGCCTCGGGGCCGAAGCGGCCCTTCCACTCGCCGTAGAAGCCCGAGTCGCGCAGCTTGGCGCGGAAGCTGTCGGCCGCCGGGCGGTTGATGGTCAGGCCCTTGGCCTGCAGGTCGCCGACCACCGACTCGTTGAGCTTGCGGATGTCCTCGCGCTGCTGCAGGCCGGCTTCGTTGATGGCGCGCGCGACGACGGTCTTCAGGTCGGCGGGCAGCGCGTCCCAGGCGCGGCCGTTGGCGATGAACCAGTAGCCGTCCCAGATGTGGTTGGTGAGCGAGCAGAACTTCTGCACCTCGAACAGCTTGGCGACCTGGATGATCGGCAGCGGGTTCTCCTGCGCGTCGACGATCTTCGTCTGCAGCGCCGAGTAGACCTCGCTGAACTGCAGGCTCGCGGGCGCGGCGCCCAGGCCCTTGAACATCGAGATCGACAGCGGGCTCACGGGCACGCGGATCTTCAGGCCATCCATGTCCTTGGCGGTGGCGACCGCGGCCTTGCTGCTGGTGGTCTGGCGGAAGCCGTTGTCCCACATCTTCTCGAAGGCGTAGAGGCGCGACTTGGCGATCGCGCCGCGCACATGGGCGCCGAGCTTGCCGTCCATCGCGGCCCAGACCTGCTTGTAGTCGGCGAAGGCGAAGCCCACCGCATTGATCGCGGCCACCGGCACCAGCGTGGCGATCACCAGCGCCGAGGGCGTGAAGAACTCGATGCCGCCCGAGCGCACCTGGGCCAGCATGTCGGTGTCGCCGCCGAGCTGGTTGTTCGGGAAGATCTTGATCTCGACCCGGCCGTTGGTCTCCTTGGCGATGCGGTCGGCCGCCTCCTGCGCGCGGATGTTCAGCGGATGGCTCAGCGGCAGGTTGTTGCCGTACTTGTACGAGAACTCCGCCGCGCGGGCCGTGCGCGGCAGGGCCGAGAACACGCCGGCGGCCGGAACGGCCGCGATGGCGGGAAGGGCGGACAGGGTGCGAATCGCGCTGCGGCGGGTGACCGGTGCCATGCTGTGTCTCCGTTGTGTGGATGATGCGAATTGATGCATCATTGATTGAATTTCCTCGAAGATATAGGCCTCACCCTGTACCGTCAAACCACGGTTTGATGGTTTTTGATGTATGCGGGTTAACCCTTCAAACCAATCCTCCGCGCCGGCCGATGGCGCCGCGGCGCGCGCCACCGTGGCCGACATCGCGCGCACCGCGCAGGTCTCGACCGCCACCGTCGACCGCGTGCTCAACAAGCGCCCCGGCGTGCGCGACGCCACCGTGCAGCGCGTGCTCAAGGCCGCCGCCGAACTCGGCTACCTGCCCGAGCGCGACCTCTACGCGGCGCTGGCGCCGCGGCCGCTGCGGCTGGTGTTCCTGCTGCCCAGCGGCACCAACCGCTTCATCCGCATGCTCGGCGACATGGTCGGCTACGCGCAGGAGCACTGGGCGCCGTTCAACGTGGTGTGCCGCACCGAGCTCACCGAGAGCTTCAACCCCGAGGCGCTGGCCGCCGCGCTGCTGCGCCTGGGCGGGCGCTGCGACGGCATCGCGATGATGGCGCTCGAGCATCCGGCCGTGCGCGAGGCCGTGGCCGCGCTGGCCGCGCGCGGCGTGCCGGTGGTGACGCTGATCTCGGACCTCGCGAACTCGCAGCGCGCGGCCTACATCGGGCTGGACAACCGCGCCGCCGGCCGCACCGCGGGCTACCTCATCGGCCGCTTCATCGGAGCGCGCGCCGCCAAGGTCGCGCTGATCGCGGGCAGCCTGCGCTACAGCGCGCACCAGGAGCGCGAGGCCGGCTTCCTGCAGGTGATCGACGAGATGTTCGAGCCGCTGCAGGTGGTGGGCCTGCGCGAGGGCCAGGACGATGCCGACAAGAACTACCGCCAGACCCGCGCGCTGCTCGAGCAGCATCCCGAACTCGCGGGCATCTACAACATCGGCGGCGCCTCCGACGGCGTGGCGCGCGCGCTCAAGGAAGCGCAGCGCGACCAGAAGGTGGCCTTCATCGGCCACGGCCTCACGCCCGACACGCGCGCGCTGCTGATCGACGGCAGCATGGACGCGGTGATCACGCAAAGCCCGCATGCGACCCTGATGAGCTGCGTGCGCATCTTCACCAACCTGCGCGAGGGGCGCGACGTGCTCAGCGGGGTGGAGACGACGCGCAGCGTGGTGATCTTCAGGGAGAACCTGCCTTGAGGCGCGGGGGTATTCGCGGCTGATGGAAACTAGCATCGATGCCGCAAGCCCCGTCCCCACGCCCCTGCTACGCGATCAAGACCGAGGTCGCCGACCCGCGCGCCACGCGCTTCGAATTCGCGGCCCAGAAGACCATGTACGGCGGCAGGCAGATCGCGCCCGGCGACACGGTGTTCGTGTTCGCGAGCGAGAACGCGGGCGGCGCCGGCCTGGTCGCGATGGGCATCGTGACCGCGGCCGAGGCGCTGCCGCTGCTGCCCGACCTCGAGCGGCAGACGCCGCGCGTGAGCATCGAGGTGCGGCGCACCGCGCTTGCCAAGGCGCCGCTCGGGCGGCGCGAGCTCAAGCCCCATGCCGACTGGAACGACGGCCGGCCCGAGACCGAGCTCAACTTCAAGTTCTACCGCCAGGCCACCGACAAGATCGTCGGCATCTCCGACGCCGCGGCGGACTACCTGCGCGCGTTCTTTCGCTGAGCCGGCTCAGCGCTCGGCACGGCCCGCGCGCTCGGCGAACAGCTCCGCGATCACCTGCCGCAGCCAGCGGTTCGCGGGGTCGGCCTCGAAGCGCTTGCTCCAGTGCAGCGACACCGTGAAGTCGCGCAGCGGAAAGGCCGGCTCGACGATCGCGTAGCCGCCCTCCTGCGCGAAGCCGCGCGCGATGTTGCGCGGCATCACCACCGCGAGGTCGGTGGCGCGCACGATGGCCGGCAGCACCATGAAGTGCTCGGTGGTCAGGCGCACGCGGTCCTCGAGGTTCAGCAGCTGCAGGATGCGCAGGGTCTCGGCATGGGTGCGCACCGCCACGTACTCGAGCGTCTGCAGCGCCTCGATCAGCGCCTGGCTGGTGCGCCGGCCGCGCGCGAACGGGTGGCCCTTGCGCAGCAGCACGATGTAGCGGTCCTTCAGCAGGTGCAGGCGCTGCGTGTCGCGCACCTTGGGCAGGAAGCCGAAGGCGAAGTCGACGCGGCCGCTGTCGAGCGCGGGCGCGATCTCGCCAGGCGCGAGCGGCAGCGTCTCCATGCGCACGCCGGGCGCGAGCTCGCCGAGCCGCGCCATCAGCGCGGGCAGGAAGCGGCCCTCGCCGATGTCGCTCATGTGAATACGAAAGACCTTGCGCGAGGCTTGCGGCTCGAAGCGCGCGGGCTCGTGCAGCGCCTCCTCGAGCAGCGCGAGCGCGGCCTGCACCGCGGCGGCGAGGCGCTCGGCGCGCGGCGTGGGCGCCACGCCGCCAGGGGCGCGCGTGAACAGCGCATCTTTCAGCAGCAGCCGCAGCCGGCCCAGGCCGTGGCTGGCCGCGGGCTGGGTCAGGCCCAGCGACTCGGCGGCACGGCTCACGCTGCGCGCGCGGTAGACGGCATCGAAGAGGCGCAGCAGGTTGAGGTCTATGGTTTCAATATGCATGCCGTTCATATCGCTTAGCTCGCTTATTTTATTGAAGCCGGGCCGCAAGCTCCGCACACTGGCGCCCGGCGTGAATTCGCCGCCCCCGACGAAAGCGCCACCACAACGAGAAGGAGACACGACATGGCCAGACTGCGCCCGCATTCGATGTCAGCGGTGCTCGCGACCCTTGCAACCTCCCTGCTCCTCGCGGCCGGCGCCGCCTGGGCCCAGCAGCCGCCCACCGAGGAACCCGGCTGGGCCAAGGGCCGGCCCAAGAACGACGCGGCCACGCGGCTGGCGCCCGTGCCTTCCTTCCCCATCCCCACTGCGGCCGACCAGTTGCCCACTGCGAAGTTCAAGCTTCCGCCGGGCTTCAAGGTCGAGACCTGGGCCTCGGGCGTGCTCGATGCGCGCTCGCTGCGCCAGGGCGCCAAGGGCACGGTGTTCGTGAGCACGCTGTTCGTCGGCAACAAGGTCTATGCCATTGCCGAGAAGGGCGACCGCAAGCCGAAGACCATCGTCGACAAGACCGAGTTCGCCACCGGCATCGAATTCCACAAGGGCGCGCTCTACCTCGCGACGCACAAGCAGATCCAGCGCTACGACGGCATCGAGGACAAGCTCGACAACCCCGGCCAGCCGGTGGTGCTTTACGACAAGCTGCCCGGCGGCCAGGACCACAGCTGGCGCTACCTGCGCATCCGCGACGAGAAGCTCTACTACGCGGTCGGCGCGCCCTGCAACCTCTGCGAGCCCGACGACGCGCATGCGCGCATCTTCCGCATGAACCTCGACGGCAGCGGCATCGAGACCATCGCGCGCGGCGTGCGCAACACGGTGGGCTTCGACTTCGATCCGAAGACCGGCAACCTCTGGTTCACCGACAACGGGCGCGACTGGCTCTCCGAGGACCTGCCCAACGACGAGCTCAACGTGGTGACCAAGGCCGACCAGCACTTCGGCTATCCGTACTGCCACCAGGGCAACATCCTCGATTCGGAATTCGGCTGGGGCAAGAGCTGCGCCGACTACGCCAAGCCCGCCGCGCTGCTGGGCCCGCATGCCGCGGCGCTGGGCATGACCTTCTATCAAGGAAAGATGTTCCCGGCCAAGTACCGCGGCGCGATGTTCATCGCGCGCCACGGCCCCTGGAACCGCACCACCAAGTACGCCGACATCGCGGTGGCCTGGCCCGACGGCAAGGGCGGCGCGAAGGTCGAGCCCTTCATGACCGGCTTCGTCGAGAACAACACCTACCTGGGCCGGCCGGTGGACTTCCTGGTGCTCAAGGACGGCTCGATGCTGGTGAGCGACGACCACGCGGGTGCGATCTACCGCATCAGCTACGGCGGCAAGTGAGGCGCGCCGGATGACGAGGCACACGGCGATGGCGGCGACGGTGGCGATGCTGTGGGCGCTGGCCCTGCCCGCGTTCGCGCAGGCGACCAGGGGCGCGCAACCCAAGGCCGCGCCGGCGGCGGCATCGGGCGCCAAGGTCTATGCCGAGCGTTACGCCGCGCTGTGCGCCGCCTGCCACGGCGCCGACGGTCGCAGCGAGATGCAGGGCGTTCCCTCGCTCGCGGGCCAGCATTCGTTATACGCGATCACGCAGCTGTTCCTGTTCCGTGAGGGCCGGCGCGCGAACGAGGCCATGACCGCGGTCGCCAAGACGATGAAGGACGAGGACCTGCGCGGCTTCTCGGACTTCATCGCGACGCTGCCCGCGCTGGCGCCGGCCGCCGCCGCCGCGCCGCCCGACGCGGCGCGCATGGCGCGCGGCCAGGCGCTCGCGCAGGAGAACCGCTGCGTGATCTGCCACGGCGCCGACCTGAGCGGCGGCCAGCAGGTGCCGCGCATCGCGCACCAGCGCGAGGAATACCTCGCGCTCACGCTGCAGGAGTTCCGCAGCGGCAAGCGCCCGGGCTACACGCAGGCGATGGGCGAGGCCGTGGGCCGCATGGCGCCAGAAGACCTCGACACCCTCGCCTACTACGTGGCGCGTTTTCCCACCGCGCCACCCAAGCCCGGCGGCAAGTAGCACCGCCTCCAGCAACGAACAACGCCGGTACGCACCCGGCGCGGGGACGCCTGCGTCCGCGCATTCCTTCATCACCCACGCATCAACTTATCGGAGCCGATTCTTTTGGAAGTCTCATTCAGCAAGGAAGTCGAGGCGCTGCGCCTCGGCGAGGGCGACACCTTTCACGGCGAGGGCATCCTCGCGATCACCAAGGGCCTGCTGCAGTCGGGCGTGGCCTACGTCGGCGGCTACCAGGGCGCGCCGGTCTCGCACCTGCTCGACGTGATGGTGCAGGCCAAGGGCTACATGGACGAGCTCGGCGTGCACGTGGAGGCCTGCTCGAACGAGGCCTCGGCCGCGGCCATGCTCGGCGCCTCGATCCACTATCCGCTGCGCGGTGCCGTGACCTGGAAGTCCATCGTCGGCACCAACGTGGCGGCCGATGCGCTGTCGAACCTGTCCTCGCCCGGCGTGACCGGCGGCGTGCTGATCGTGGTCGGCGAGGACTACGGCGAAGGCGCCAGCGTGATCCAGGAGCGCACCCATGCCTATGCGCTCAAGTCGAGCATGTGCCTGCTCGACCCGCGGCCCGACCTGGCCGTGATGGTGCGCATGGTCGAGCAGGGCTTCCAGCTCTCGGAGACCTCGAACATGCCCTGCCTGATGGAGCTGCGCATCCGCACCTGCCACGTGCGCGGCAGCTTCGCGTGCAAGGACAACCTCGCGCCCGCCGTGTCGACGCGCGCGCTCATGGCCGACCCCGCGGGCTTCGACTACATGCGGCTCGCGCATCCGCCCGTGACCTTCCGCCACGAGAAGCTCAAGGGCGACGAGCGCATTCCGGCCGCGCGCCGCCACATCGTGGCCCAGGGGCTCAACGAGCTGATGCCCGGCGGGCGCCGTGCCGAGCTCGGCATCGTGGTGCAGGGCGGCCTGTACAACGCGCTGATCCGCGGCCTGCAGCAGCAGGGGCTGGCCGATGCCTTCGGCGAGAGCGAGATCCCGATCCTGGTGCTCAACGTCACCTATCCGCTGGTGCCCGAGCAGCTGGCCGACTTCTGCCTCGGCAAACGCGCGGTGCTGGTGGTGGAGGAAGGCCAGCCCGAATACATCGAGCAGGACATCGCGACCCTGCTGCGCCGCCGCGACATCCAGACGCCGCTGCACGGCAAGGACCTGCTGCCCTCGGCCGGCGAGTACGGCGTGGAAGTGCTCTCGGGCGGGCTCGCCGCCTTCGTCGCGAAGTACGTCGGCGAGGGCGAGACGGCCGCATCGGCGCTGTCGGCCCAGGCCTGGCTGGCCGGCAACCGCGAGCGCCGCGAGGCGGTGGCGCGCCGGCTCGACGTGCCGCTGCCGAACCGGCCGCCGAGCTTCTGCGTGGGCTGTCCCGAGCGGCCGGTGTTCTCGGCCCTCAAGCTCGCGCAGCAGGCCACGGGCCCGGTGCACATCGCGGCCGACATCGGCTGCCATGCCTTCGGCACCTTCGAGCCCTTCTCGATGGGCCACTCGATCCTCGGCTACGGCATGAGCCTCGCGAGCCGCGCGGGCGTGTCGCCGATGATGAACCGGCGCACGCTGTCGATCATGGGCGACGGCGGCTTCTGGCACAACGGCCTGTTGACCGGCGTGCAGAGCGCGCTGTTCAACGGCGACGACGCGGTGCTCCTGATCTTCAAGAACGGCTACACCTCGGCCACCGGCACGCAGGACATCATCTCCACGCCCGACGACGAGGCGAAGGAGCGCGCCGTCGACAAGCAGCAGAGCCTGGTCGACAAGAACCAGACCATCGAATCGACCTTGAAGGGCCTGGGCGTGCAATGGATGCGCACCGTGACCACCTACGACGTGGAGCGCATGCGCCGCACCCTGACCGAGGCGCTGACCAGCGACTTCGACGGCCTCAAGGTGGTGATCGCCGAGGGCGAGTGCCAGCTCGAGCGGCAGCGCCGCATCAAGCCCTGGATCGCGGGCCTGCTGCAGCGCGGCGAACGCGTGGTGCGCGTGAAGTACGGCGTGGACGAGGACGTGTGCAACGGCGACCATGCCTGCATCCGGCTCTCGGGCTGCCCCACGCTCACGCTGAAGGACAACCCCGATCCGCTCAAGCTCGACCCGGTGGCGACCGTGATCGACGGCTGCGTGGGCTGCGGCCTGTGCGGCGCCAACGCGCACGCCGCCACGCTGTGCCCGAGCTTCTACCGCGCCGAGGTGGTGCAGAACCCGAAGTGGCACGAGCGGCTGCTGCATGGCCTGCGCGGCGCGGTGGTGCGTGCGCTGCGCCCGGCCTGAGGAGACACGAGCCATGGAACGACATTCCTCCCCGACGTCCACGCAGCGCCCGATCACCCTGCTCGTCTGCGCACTCGGCGGCGAAGGCGGCGGCGTGCTCACCGAATGGCTGGTGGAGACCGCGCGCCACGCGGGCTTCGCGGCGCAGAGCACCTCGATCCCCGGCGTGGCGCAGCGCACCGGCGCCACCACCTACTACATCGAGGTGTTCCCGGTGCCACTCGAGCAACTCGGCGGGCGCCGGCCCGTCTTCAGCCTGAGCCCGGTGCCGGGCGCGCTCGATGCGATCGTGTCGTCGGAGCTGCTCGAGACCACGCGCCAGATCGGCAACGGCATGAGCGCGCCGCCGCGCACGCTGGTCATCAGCTCGTCGGCGCGCGTGCTCACCACCGCCGAGCGCATGGTGCCCGGCGACGGACGCGCCGACGCGCAGCGGCTGATCGACGTGGTCAAGGCCTTCAGCCGCGAGCACCATGTGCTCGACATGGGCGCGATGGCGCGCGAGGCCGGCACCGTGGTCAGCGCCGTGATGCTCGGCGCAATCGCGGGCAGCGGGCTGTTCCCGTTCGATCGCGCGGCCTACGAGCACGCGGTGCGCGGCGGCGTCGCGCACGACAAGGTCGGCAAGGCGGCCGCGGCCAGCCTGCGCGGCTTCGCGGCCGCCTTCGAGGCCGTGAGCGCGCCGCGCGCGCAGGCCGCCTTCGTGCGTGGCGTGCTGGCCGAGGAAGGCCGCGATGCGCCGCCGCCCGCGCGTGCGCTGCCCGCCGAGCTGGCGCAGCGCTTTCCGCCGGCCGTGCACGACCTGCTGGCGCTCGGCCATGCGCGCGTGCTCGACTACCAGGACGAGGCCTACGCCGCGCTCTATGCGCAACGGCTGGCGCGCGTGCTCGATGCCGAGCGCGCGGCCGACCCGGCCGGCGCACGCGGCTTCGCGATCGTGCGCGAGACCGCGCGCTGGCTCGCGCTGTGGATGGCCTTCGACGACATCGTGCGCGTGGCCGCGCTCAAGGGCCGCGCCAGCCGCGCGCAACGCGTGCGCCGGGAAGTGCGCGCGGGCGAGGCCGACATCGTGAAGGTCTACGACCACTTCAAGCCCGGCGCGGCCGAGTTCGCGGCGCTGCTGCCGCCCACGCTCGCGCGCCGCGTGACGGCCTGGGACCGCGCGCGCCAGGCGCGCGGCCGCGAGCCCTGGGCGCTGCCGCTGCAGGTGGGCAGCCATGCCGTCTGGGGCATGGCCTCGCTGCGCCTGCTGGCCTCGCTGCGCTGGCTGCGCCGCCGCGGCAGCCGCTTCGCGGAGGAACAGGCGCTGATCGAGCGCTGGCTCGCGGCCGTGGAAGCCGGCGCGCGCGAGAACTGGATGCTGGGCCGCGAGCTCGCGCTGTGCGGCCGGCTCATCAAGGGCTACGGCAGCACCAACGAGCGCGGCAAGCACACGCTGCTGCACCTGGTCGGCGAACTTGCGGGCCGCACGGCGATGCCCGCGCCGGCACGCGCCGAGGCCATCGGCGCCGCGCGCGAGGCCGCGCTGGCCGACGAAGGTGGCAAGGCGCTCGATGCCGCGCTCGCGCAGCACGGCGCGGCGCCGCGGCCGGTGCAGGCGCAGCCCATCCGCTGGATGAAGCGGCCGCCGGCCGCCACGCCCTCGCGCCCCGCCTGAGCCTCATCGCACCCCCAAGAAGAAACAGGAGACACACCATGACCCTCGACGCTTTCCCCTGGCGACGCCGGCTGCTGCTGGCGGCCGCTCTCGCCTCTCTTGCTTGTGCCTCGGCGCAGGCCAACACCGCCACCGCCTGGCCCGCCAAGCCGGTCAAAGTGATCGTCAACTTCCCGCCCGGCGGCGCGGCCGACCAGATCGCGCGCGCCGTCGCGCAGCCGCTGCAGGAGGCGCTCAGGCAGCCGGTGGTGATCGAGAACCGCGGCGGCGCCAACGGCAACGTGGGCGGCGAGGCCGTGGCGCGCGCGCCGGCCGACGGCTACACGCTGCTCATGAGCTCGGGCGGCATGGTGTCGGTGAACCCGCACCTCTATGCGCGCATGAGCTTCGACCCGGCAAAGGACCTGGTGCCGGTGGCGGCCGCGGCGCGGGTGCTGGTGTTCCTGGTCGCCAAGCCCTCGCTGCCGCCGGCCAACGTGCGCGACTTCATCGCCTATGCCAAGGCCAACCCGGGCAAGCTCTCGTATGCCTCGCCGGGCAGCGGCAGTTCGCCGCACCTCGCGGGCGAGATGTTCAAGAGCCAGGCCGGCCTGTTCGCGCTGCACGTGCCCTACCGCGGCGCCGCGCCCGCGCTGCAGGACCTGCTGGCGGGCCAGGTCGACTACGCCTTTGATCCCGGCATCGGCCTGCAGCAGGTGCGCGCGGGCAAGCTGCGCCTGCTGGCCGTGGGCAGCCCGCAGCGCTCGCCGCTGTTCCCCGACGTGCCCACGCTCGACGAGGCCGGCCTGCGCGGCTTCGACGCCGACACCGTGTTCGGTTTCTATGCGCCGGCCGGCACGCCGCCCGAGGTGGTGGCGCAGCTCAATGCGCAGATCAACCGCGCGCTCGCATTGCCGGCCGTGAAGGAACGCATCGCCTCGCTGGGCGGCGAGGCCGTGCCCGGCACGCCGGCCGAGTTCCAGCAGCGCGCCGCGGCCGATTCGCAGCGCTTCGGCGCGCTGATCCGCGAACGCCGCATCGCGGCGGACTGAACACGCGAGGAGCCCAACCAGACCTCGAGACCTTGCCCGATCCCCTTGCTCACTGAATCCACAACACGCAGAACGAAAGAGAGACAAGCCATGCAGACTTCCTTCCATCGCCGCCCCGGCGCCCTCGCGCTCACACTGGCACTCGCGGCCTCGGCCATGGTCCCCGCGCTCGCGCAGGACAAGCCGGTGCAGATCAAGCTGTCGAGCTGGGTGCCCGCGCAGCATCCGCTGAACCCGGCCCTGCAGGCCTGGGCCGACGACATCAAGAAGGCCTCGAACGGCTCGATCACCGCGATCCTTTTCCCGTCGGAGCAACTGGGCAAGGCCTTCGACCACTACGACATGGCGCGCGACGGCATCGCCGACTTCTCGTACGTGAACCCCGGCTACCAGCCAGGCCGCTTCCCGGTGATGGCCGGTGCCTCGCTGCCCTTCCTGTTCGCCAACGGCAAGGAGGGCTCGGCCGCCATCGACGACTGGTACCGCGCCTATGCCGCCAAGGAAATGAAGGACGTGAAGTACTGCTTCGCCTTCGTGCACGACCCCGGCACCTTCCATTCGCGCAAGAAGATCGTGCTGCCCGCCGACGTGAAGGGCATGAAGGTGCGGCCCGCGACCAGCACCGTGGGCCAGCTCATCACCTCGCTGGGCGGCACCAACGTGCAGGCCTCGGCGCCGGAGTCGCGCGACATGCTCGAGCGCGGCGTGGCCGATGCCATCACCTTCCCCTGGGGATCGATCGGCCTGTTCGGCATCGACAAGGTGGTCAAGTACCATATGGACGTGCCGCTGTACGTCACGCCCTTCGTCTGGGTCATGAACAAGGGCAAGTACGACGCGATGTCGGCCGGCCAGAAGAAGGTGATCGACGACCACTGCACCAGCGAATGGGCGCAGAAGGTGGCCGCGCCCTGGGCCGACTTCGAGTTCGCGGGCCGCGGCAAGATCGCCGCGCAATCGGGCCACGAGGTCTACAAGCTCACGGCCGAGCAGCTCGATGCCTGGCGCAAGGCGGCCGCGCCGTCGGAGGCGCAGTGGTCCGACAGCGTGAAGAAGACGGGCGAGGATCCGAAGGCCGTGATGGACGCGCTGAAGGCAAGCCTGGCGAAGCACAAGTCGGCGCTGTGACGGCCATGAGCACGCGTCCGGCCAGTGCCATGGACCGCGTGATCAACACGATCGAATGGCTGGCCGCCATCTTCGTGGGGATCGTCGCGCTCAACATCTTCGTAGCCGTGGTGCTGCGCAAGTTCTTCGACACCTCGATCCCCGACGCCTACGACTTCGGCCGCATGCTGCTCGGGATCCTGATCTTCTGGGGCATCGCGGCCACCAGCTACCGCGGCGGCCACATCACGGTCGACCTGGTCTGGACCGCGGCCGGCCCGCGCATGCGCCGCGCGATCGACATCTTCGCCACGCTGGTGCTGCTGCTGGTGGTGGCGGTGCAGACCGCGATGCTGTTCGACAAGGTGCGGCTCACCTACACCGACAACGTGCTGACCTACGACATGAACATCCCGACCTGGCCGTTCTATGCCGTGGCTTGGGCCGGCGACGTGTCGGCCGTGATCCTGATCGCAGTGCGCACCTGGCGGCTGATCTTCCATCCCGAGCTGCTGCACGACGAACACGTCGAAGAGAAGGTGAGCGAATGAGCACCGATGCAGTCGCCCTGCTGGGCTTCGTCGCCCTGTTCGTGCTGATGCTGCTGCGCGTGCCCGTGGGCATGGCGATGGGGCTGGTCGGCGTCACCGGCTACAGCTACCTCGTGGGGCCCGGCCCCGCGCTCAAGCTGGTGGGCCAGACCTCGATGCGCACCGTGACCGACTACACCTTCGGCGTGATCCCGATGTTCATGCTGATGGGCGCGCTGGTCTCGGTGTCGGGCGTGAGCCGCGAGCTGTTCCGCGCCGCCAACTCGATGATCGGCCACCTGCGCGGCGGCCTCGGCGTGGCCACGGTGGTGGCCTGCGGCGGCTTCGCGGCGATCTGCGGCTCCTCGGTCGCCACGGCCGCCACCTTCTCGTCGGTGGCCTATCCCGAGATGCGGCGCTTCGGCTACCCGCAGTCCTTCGCCACCGGCGTGATCGCCGCGGGCGGCACGCTGGGCGCGATGCTGCCGCCGTCGACCGTGCTCGCGGTCTACGCCATCCTCACGCAGCAGGACATCGGCAAGCTGTTCATGGCCGGCATCGTGCCGGGCCTGCTCGCGATGCTGATGTACGTGCTGACCATCGTGGTCATCGTGCGCGTGAAGCCCGGCTGGCTGCCGCGCGGCGAGGCGCGGGCGTGGAGCGAGCGCGCGGCCGAGCTCAAGAACGTGTGGGCGCCGATCGTGCTGTTCCTGTTCGTGATCGGCGGGCTGTACGGCGGCTTCTTCACGCCCACCGAGGCCGGCGGCGTGGGCGCGAGCGGTGCCTTCATCCTCGGCGTGCTGCGCGGGCGGCTCGACCGCGCGAAGATCCGCGAGGCCCTGCTGTCGGCCACGCGCACGGCGGCGGCGGTGTTCACCGTGCTGATCGGCGCGCTGCTGTTCGGCTACTTCCTCACCATCACGCAAAGCCCGCAGAAGCTCACCGAGTTCCTCACCGGCCTGGGCGTGGGCCGCTACGGCGTGCTCGCGCTGATCATGGTGATGTACCTGGTGCTCGGCTGCCTGATGGACGCGATGGCGATGATCATCCTCACGGTGCCGATCATCTATCCGGTGATCGTGCACCTGGGCTTCGACCCGATCTGGTTCGGCATCATCATCGTGATGACGGTGGAGCTCGGGCTGATCCATCCGCCCGTGGGCATGAACGTGTTCGTCATCAAGAGCGTGGTGAAGGACGTGAGCTTCACCACCATCTTCAAGGGCGTGCTGCCCTTCGTGGCGACCGACATCCTGCGGCTGGTGATCCTGATCGCGTTCCCGGCGATCGCGCTGTGGCTGCCCGGGCGCATGGGATGAAGGCAGCAAGCAGAATCGAACACATGAGCACCAAGGAAATCGTCCACACCGTCCGCGTCGAATTCGGCGACTGCGACCCCGCCGGCATCGTCTGGTTCCCGAACTTCTTCCGCTGGATCGACGCGGCCTCGCGCCACTTCTTCCACCAGTGCGGCGTGCCGCGCTGGGAGGAGACCACGAAGACGCTCGGCGTGATCGGCACGCCGCTGGTCGACACCCACACGCGCTTCGTCAAGACCGCGAGCTACGGCGACACGCTCGAGATCGCGACGCGCATCGCCGAGTGGCGCGAGAAGAGCTTCGTGCAGGCCTACCGCGTGACGCGCGGCGACGACCTGATCCTCGAATGCGAGGAGGTGCGCATCTTCGGCGGCAAGCGCGAGGACGGCAGCCTGCGCGCGCTGCCGGTGCCGCCGTCGATCCGCGCGCTCTGCGAATAGGGCGGCGCCGGGGCCGCGGGGGCGGCGGGCGGCTTTCATCGCGGTGTCATGGCGCTCGCGCAGATTCGTGCGCGCCCCGCCATCGACCCCACACGCGAAAAGAAATCCCCCATGGAAAGACGTTCCTTCCTGCGCCGCGGCCTGTTCTACACGGTCGCCGCCGCCACCCCTCCCGTGCTGAGCGCCTGCGGCGGCGGAGGCAGCGACGGGATCGTGTTCCCGATCGTGCCGCCGCCCGCTCCCGCGCCGGCACCGCCGCCACCCGCGCCCGAACCCGCGGGCCGCTATGCCTTCGGCCAGGGCGTGGCCTCGGGCGATCCGAAGGACACCAGCATCGTCTTCTGGACCCGCTGCGTGCGCACCGGCACCGCCGCCGACAGCGCGGCCATCGCGCTGCGGCTCGAGGTGTCGGACACCTCGGGCTTCGGCAACCTGGTGGCGAAAGTCGCGCTCGAGGCCTCGGACCGCTTCGACCGCACCGTGCGCGCCAAGGTCACGGGCCTCTCGCCCGACACGCGCTACTTCTTCCGCTTCGTCGCGGGCAGCGACGTCAGCGCCACCGGCCGCACGCGCACCGCGCCGGCCGCCGACAGCCAGCGCCAGCAGCTGCGCTTCGCCTGGTTCACCTGCCAGGACTGGCTGATCAACCACTGGGGCGCGCTCGACCTGCTCGCGGCCGAGGACGACCTCGACTTCACGGTGCACGTGGGCGACTACGTCTACGAGACCGTGGGCGCGAAGTTCCAGGCCGGCGTGGCCGAGCCCGCGCACCAGGCGATCCAGCTGCCCAACGGCGTGGCGCTGGCCGACGGCAGCGTCTACGCCAACACGGTCGACGACTACCGCACGCTCTACCGCACCTACCGCGGCGACGCGCGGCTGCAGGCGGTGCATGCGAAGTTCCCGCTGATCGCGATCTGGGACGACCACGAGTTCTCGGACGACTGCTGGCAGGACCACCAGACCTACACCAACGCCAACACCCAGCAGACCGCGCGCCGCCGCGGCGCGAGCCAGGCCTGGGCCGAGTACATGCCGGTGGACTTCGGCGATGTCTCCTTCGACATGGCAAACCCGGCCTACGACAACATCAAGATCTACCGCGACTTCCGCTTCGGCCCGCTGCTGCACCTGGTGATGACCGACGAGCGGCTGTACCGCGACGACCACGTGATCTCCGAGGCGCTGGTCGCGCAGCAGACGGGCGGCGATCCGGTCAATGGCAACAGCTCGATCGGCTCGCGCTACTTCGCGCCGCAGACGACGCTGCTGGCGCTGGAGGCTCAGCGCACGCAGCAGCTCGGCCGGGCGCCGAGCATCCTCGGCCCGACGCAGACCGACTGGTGGAAGACCACGCTGAAGAACTCGAACGCCACCTGGAAGGTCTGGGGCAACGAGGTCTCGCTGAGCCGCATGTGGGTGGACCTGACGCAGATGGCGCCGCCGCCCTACAACCAGCGCTACGTCGTCAACTGCGACGCCTGGGACGGCTATCCGAGCCACAAGGCCGACCTGATGGGCTACCTGAAGGCACAGAACATCCGCAACGTGGTGGCGATCACGGGCGACCTGCATGCCTTCCAGTGCGGCCTGATCCGCGACCTGCCCGATCCCGCGGCCGGCACGCCGGTGCTGGTCGACTTCGTCTGCGCGGGCGTCAGCAGTTCCTCGTTCTACAGCTACATCAAGGCCGGTTCGCAGGGCACGCCGCTCACGGCGCTGACCGCCACGCCCGCGGCCTTCGAGCAGGTCATGCGCGGCAACAACCCCGACCTGCTGTTCTCCGACCACGACGCGCAGGGCTACGCGAGCGCGACGGTCACGGCGCAGGCCTTCACGGTGGTCTTCAACAAGGTCAAGCCGCTCGACGCGGGCAAGGCGCCCGCGAGCCCGCTGCTCAAGCGCACGCGGATCCGCGTGAATGCCGGCAGCACGACGCCGGTGATCGAGGACAACGTCTGAGACGGACGGGCTGCGGATACGGACAGCCGAACGCAGAAGGAAGACCAAAGCGCGCAGAGGTCGCAGAAGGAACAACCGATCTCCAGATGTCCTTCTGCGACTTCTGCGAGACCTTCGCGCCTTCTGCGTTCGGCTGCCCGCCTTTCCTGCGACTTCAGGATCTCGTGACCGCCAGCTTCGCGAGCAGGCCGTCGACGCCGCGCTCGATCAGGTCGAAGGCCTCGACGAAGGCCTGCCGGTCGCCGTACCAGGGGTCGGGCACGTCGCCCGAGAGCCCGTCGGCGAAGTCGGTCAGCAGATGGATCTTGTGCGCCGTGCCCGCGGGCGCGAGGCGGCGCAAGGCCGCGCAGTGCTGGCCGGTCATGCCGACGATGGTGTCGAAGCGCTCGAAGTCCGAGGCCCGCACCTGCCGCGCGCGATGCGCGGGCATCTCGATGCCGCGCCGCCGCGCCTCGGCCACCGAGCGCGGATCGGGCGGATTGCCGCGCTCCTCGTCGGAGATCGCGGCGCTGTCGACCTCGAGCGCGAGCTGCGCGGCGCGGGCCTTGTGGGCGAGCAGGGCGTGGGCGGTGGGGGAACGGCAGATGTTGCCGGTGCACACGAACAAGATGGCGGTTTTCTTCAACGGATGTTCCTGCTGGCGTGACTCTGGCGCATTGGCTGATCATGTCCGATGGGCCTTTTGTCCCATCGGCCCTCCTTTGTACACACAGAACATTAGCAACGCTTGTCGATAGTAACGCCAAGCGTTACTATTCGTCCTCATGACAATCCAGAGCTTCAAATGCGAACAGACTCGCCAGCTGTTCGAGGGCGGCCGGGTTGCTCGCTGGGTGAATATTCAGACCGTCGCGATGCGAAAGCTGGCCATGCTGAATGCCGCTGTCGTTCTCGGCGATCTGCGCATTCCGCCGCAGAACCGATTGGAAGCACTGGCCGGCGACCGCAAGGGACAGCACAGCATCCGCATCAACGACCAGTGGCGCGCTTGCTTCAAATGGACCGCCGCGGGTCCCATCGAAGTGGAGATCGTCGACTATCACTGAGTTCGCGACCGACCTCGCCGGCTTGACGAGGCCCTGTTCAACCTCATCTGCTACGCAGGAAGACACCATGACGCGCCAAGTACCCTACCCGCACCCCGGCGAGATCCTCGCCGCGGAGTTCCTGGAGCCGATGGGCATCACCGCCTACCGTCTCGCCAAGGCGATCCACGTGCCGCAGACGCGCGTGGCCGCCATCATCGCCGGCACCCGCGGCATCACGGCCGATACCGGCCTGCGCCTGGCACGTGCATTCGGCGTGAGCGACGAGTTCTGGATGAACCTTCAGCGCGACTATGACGCCGCGCAGGCGCGCGATGCGCTCGGAGACGAACTGGACGAGATCGAGCCGCTGACCGCTTGATGGAGCGTACCGACTTAACGCAGCCTGACCACCACACGGGCCCGTGTCGCATCGAGGCGCCATCGCAACACCGTGGCCTTAAAACCCTGCATCGAACGCTGAAACGCGCATTTCGGGTTGCCCTCGCGATGACGCAGTGCAACAATCCTGCATCTTCACTTCGGAGCCTCGTGCGTGGACAGTGCCAGTTGGATCAGTGACCAGACGCGTGCCGTGGCATGCGCGGCACACCCGGCTCCGTAGCGCAGGCTTCTTGCGCGCCGCGGCCGACGTGCCCGCGGCGTGATGCCTGCCCTCCCCGGCAGGCTCTCCCTCCCCCGACATCCGTTTCGTCACTGGCGTCTCTTTGCCAGCCAGCGTGGTCCATGCCACGAGGTCCTCTCGCCCGTCACGGGTCGAAGGAGCCTTGTCATGCGTCAACTCGTTCTTCATCGCCAGCCCCTGCATCGTGGCCACGTCGCCACGCATGACGCCGACCCGCGCGCCGCGTCGGCACGCCGGTCCGCGGCCGACGTGCTGCAACCCGAGGCCGACCAGGAGCTCGACAAGTCCGCTTCGTTCTGGAGCACGCGGCGCATTCGCTGCTTCCTGCTGCTGGTGCCGGGCCAGGGCAGGCGTTCGTAGCGCCTGTCCACCGGCACGTCGCACCGACCGTTGCATTCGAACGAAGCATCGCGCTTTCATCCACCCATCTTCACGGAGGCCTCATGGACCCAGACCCTCGCTGGCGCCGCTGCGCGCCTCCCCTGCCTGACCGCGCCATGCGCCGGTCGGCCTTCATCGCCATGAACCATCCGCGGCACACCGAGCCGCGAAGGACCTTCACCTCCGGCTGACCCGCGGGAGGTTCTCCTTCGCGCGCCCCGTTGCGCGCATCGCCAGGAGAACCTCGAATGAACCGCCAAAGCCTGCGGCCCGCCGCCAGGGCCCCCCTCCTCCTCCGCCCCGCTCGCGACCTGCGTCGCGAAGGAGAAGGCGCATGAAGAACGTCTTCAAGTCCTTCTTCGAAAGCTTCCTGCGCAGCCGCCGCATGCTGCATCACTTCGAGCGCTGGCAGACGCTGCTGGGCTCGAAGCCGGTGGGCACCGCCTCGGCCGCGATGCCGCCCGAGATCGCGAACGCGCTGAGCGCCGCCTCGCTGGCCGATGCAAGCGACATGCTCGCGCAGCTCGACAGCTCGCCCCAGGGCCTGAGCGAGGAACACGCCACCGCGCTGCGCAAGCGTCTGGGCGGCAACGAGGTGAACCACGAGAAGCCGCTGCCGTGGTGGACCCACCTGTGGCAGTGCTACCGCAATCCATTCAACCTGCTGCTGACCGTGCTCGCGCTGGTCTCCTACGTCACCGAGGACATGAAGGCCGCGGTGGTGATCGGCAGCATGGTGGTGCTGTCGACGGTGCTGCGCTTCCTGCAGGAGTCGCGCTCGAACAAGGCGGCCGACGAGCTCAAGGCGATGGTCAGCAACACCTCGACCGTGCTGCGGCCCGAGGAAGGCACGGGCGGCGCACTGCGCATCGAGGTGCCGATGCGCGACCTGGTGCCCGGCGACCTGATCGCGCTGTCGGCCGGCGACATGATCCCGGCCGACTGCCGACTGCTCTCGGCCAAGGACCTGTTCATCAGCCAGTCGGCGCTGACCGGCGAGGCGATGCCGGTCGAGAAGTTCGCCAGCGTGCCCGCCAACGGCAGCGCGAGCGGTGTGCTCGAGCGCGACAACCTGCTGTTCATGGGCACCAACGTGATCAGCGGCACCGCGACCGCGCTGATCGTGCACACCGGCGCGCGCACCTTCTTCGGCGCGCTGGCGCAGCGCGTGAGCGCCACCGACCGCGGCACCACGGCCTTCCAGGCCGGCATCAACCGCGTGAGCTGGGTGCTGATCCGCTTCATGCTGGTGATGGCGCCGCTGGTGCTGGTGATCAATGGCGTGACCAAGGGCGACTGGTGGGAGGCGGCGCTGTTTGCGCTGTCGATCGCGGTCGGGCTCACGCCCGAGATGCTGCCGATGATCGTGACCGCCACGCTCGCCAAGGGCGCGGTCGTGATGTCGCGCCAGAAGGTGATCGTCAAGCGCCTCGAGGCGATCCACAACTTCGGCGCCATGGACGTGCTGTGCACCGACAAGACCGGCACGCTGACGCAGGACCGCATCGTGCTCGAGCGCCACACCAACGCCTGGGGCGAGGGCTCCGACCACGTGCTGCAGCTGGCCTACCTCAACAGCTTCCACCAGACCGGCCTGAAGAACCTGCTCGACAAGGCGGTGCTGAGCCATGCGCAGATGCAGCTCGACACCCGGCTGCAGACCGACTGGCGCAAGCTCGACGAGGTGCCCTTCGACTTCTCGCGCCGCCGCATGTCGGTGGTGGTGGCCGGCAGCGACGCGGCCGAGGAACACCTGCTGATCTGCAAGGGCGCGCTCGAGGAAGTGCTGGCCGTGTGCAGCGCGGTCGAGCGCGGCGCCGAGGTGCTCGCGCTCGACGCGGAGGTGCTCGCGCGCATCCACGCCGTGGCCTCGGAACTCAATGCCCAGGGCCTGCGCGTGGTGGCCGTGGCCAGCCGCGCGCTGCGCGGCGAGGAGCGCCGCGCCGCCTACGGCGTGGCCGACGAGGCCGGCCTCACGCTGCTGGGCTACGTGGCCTTCCTCGATCCGCCGAAGGAATCGACCGCGCCCGCGCTGCGCGCGCTGGCCGAGCACGGCGTGGCGGTGAAGGTGCTGACCGGCGACAACGAGCTCGTGACGCGCAAGGTCTGCGCCGACGTCGGCATCGAGGCCGGCCGCATGGTGCTGGGCCACGAGGTCGAGCGCATGAACGAGGCCGAGCTGCGCCAGATCGTCGAGAAGCGCCAGGTCTTCGCCAAGCTCACGCCCGCGCACAAGGAGCGCATCGTGCAGGCGCTGCATGCCAACGGCCACGTGGTCGGCTTCATGGGCGACGGCATCAACGACGCGCCCGCGCTGCGCGCGGCCGACATCGGCATCTCGGTCGACGGCGCGGTGGACGTGGCCAAGGAATCGGCCGACATCATCCTGCTCGAGAAGAGCCTGATGGTGCTCGAGCAGGGCGTGGTGGAGGGCCGCCGCACCTTCGCGAACATGCTGAAGTACATCAAGCTCACCGCGAGCTCGAACTTCGGCAACGTGTTCTCGGTGCTGGTGGCGAGCGCCTTCCTGCCCTTCCTGCCGATGCTGCCGCTGCACCTGCTGGTGCAGAACCTGCTGTACGACGTGTCGCAGATCGCGATCCCGTTCGACAACGTCGACGAGGAGTTCCTGCGCAAGCCGCAGAGCTGGAACCCGGGCGACCTGGGGCGCTTCATGGTGTTCTTCGGGCCGCTGAGCTCGGTGTTCGACATCCTGACCTATGCCGTGATGTGGTTCGTGTTCGCCGCCAACTCGCCCGAGCACCAGACCCTGTTCCAGTCGGGCTGGTTCGTCGAGGGACTGCTCTCGCAGACGCTGATCGTGCACCTGATCCGCACGCGCCGGATTCCTTTCCTGCAAAGCCGCGCGGCCTGGCCGCTCTTGATCATGGGCGCGGCGATCGCGGCCGTGGGCATCTGGCTGCCGATGGGCCCGGTGGCGCACTACTTCAAGCTCGAGGCGCTGCCGCTCGGCTACTTCCCGTGGCTCTTGCTGATGCTCGGTGGCTATGCGGCGCTGGTGCAGGCGGTCAAGGGCTGGTACGCGCGGCGCTACGGCTGGCAATGAGCCGATGACGACAGGAGGGGGTGGCGGTTGTCACATGCCGCCGCTACCCTGGTTCGCGAACGACGAGGAGGAGATCCGCATGGAAGCAATACAGAACTTCAACCTGCCTTCGCTGCTCGACACCCTGCTGAGCGTCTTCACGGCCTTCGTGCTGGGCTCGCTGATCGGCTTCGAGCGCCAGGTGCGCCAGCGCACCGCCGGGCTGCGCACCAACACGCTGGTGGCCGTGGGCGCGGCCGTGTTCGTCGACATGGCCAACCGCCTGCACGGTCACGACGGCGCGGTGCACGTGGCGGCCTACGTAGTCTCGGGCATCGGCTTTCTCGGCGCGGGCGCGATCATGAAGGAAGGCGCCAACATCACGGGCCTCAACACCGCGGCCACCTTGTGGGGATCGGCCGCCGTGGGCGCCTGCGCGGGCGCCGACCTGATCGGCGAGGCCGTGATCGCCGCGCTGTTCGTGCTCGCGAGCAACACCCTGCTGCGGCCCGTGGTCAACCGCATCAACCGGCAGCCGGTGAAGGAGGAGTCGGGCGAGGCCAGCTACACCGTGCGCGTGATCTGCACGCGCGCCTCGCGGCCCGAGGTGATGGACCAGGTGCTGCTGCTGCTCGAGGAAGCCAACTACCCGGTGCGCGACGTGGACCAGCATGCCTTCGGCGCCACCGACACAGAGATCGAGGCCACGCTCTATGCCACCGCGGTCGAGGCCGAGGAGCTCGACCGGGTGGTCGCGGAGCTCGAGGCGCTGGAGGGGGTGCAGCAGGCGTTCTGGAACGCGAGCGCGGAGGACTGAGCCCGTGCCGCCCATGAAAAAAGCGGCATCGCCTTCCAGCGATGCCGCCCTCTTCGAGACAGCGGATCGAAGCGTCGCGCTCAGACGCCGAGGATCGACACCGCCTTGGTGTTGAGGTAGGCCTCGAGCGCCTCCGGGCCGCCTTCCGAGCCGTAGCCCGAGTCCTTCACGCCACCGAACGGCATCTCGGGCGACGGGGTCGCGGGCTGGTTGACCCACAGCATGCCGAGTTCGAGCTTCTGGCTCAGCAGGTGCGCGTTCTTGATCGACTTGGTGAACGCATAGCCGGCCAGGCCGAAGGGCAGGCGGTTCGATTCGGCGATGGCCTCGTCCAGCGTGTCGAAGCCACGGATGGCGGCGATCGGGCCGAAGGGCTCGTTGTTGAAGACGTCGGCGTCCAGCGGCACGTCGGTCAGCACGGTGGGGGCGAAGAAGTTGCCGGCATCGCCGACGCGCTCGCCGCCGGTGGCGATGGTCGCGCCCTTCTTGCGGGCGTCGTCGAGCACATGCGCCATGGCCGTGAGGCGGCGCGCATTGGCCAGCGGGCCCAGGGTGGTGCCGTCGGCCAGGCCGTCGCCGAGCTTCAGGCCTTCGGCGTGCTTGACCATGGCCTTGGCGAATTCCTCGCGGATGCTGTTGTGCACCAGGAAGCGGGTCGGCGAGATGCAGACCTGGCCCGCGTTGCGGAACTTGGCGGCACCGGCGGCCTTGGCGGCCAGCGCGACGTCGGCGTCCTCGGCCACGATCACCGGGGCGTGGCCGCCCAGTTCCATGGTCACGCGCTTCATGTGCTGGCCGGCCAGGCCGGCGAGCTGCTTGCCGACGGGGGTCGAGCCGGTGAAGGTGACCTTGCGGATGATCGGGTGCGGGATCAGGTAGGCCGAGATCTCGGCCGGGTTGCCGAACACCAGGCCGACGGTGCCGGCGGGGATGCCGGCGTCGACGAAGGCCTGCAGCAGGGCGGCGGGCGACGCGGGGGTCTCCTCGGGCGCCTTCACGAGGAAGGAGCAGCCGGTGGCCAGCGCGGCGCCGAGCTTGCGCACGACCTGGTTGATCGGGAAGTTCCAGGGCGTGAAGGCGGCCACGGGGCCCACGGGCTCCTTGATGACCAGCTGCTGCGCCGCGAGGTTGCGCGAGGGAACGATGCGGCCGTAGACGCGGCGGCCTTCGTCGGCGAACCATTCGATGATGTCGGCGGCGGCCAGGGTCTCGCCCTTGGCTTCGGCCAGCGGTTTGCCCTGTTCCTGCGTCAGCAGCTTGGCGATGTCGCCAGCGCGTTCGCGGATCAGGCCGGCGGCGCGGCGCATGACGGCGGCACGCTCATGGGCCGGGGTGTTGCGCCAGGCGTCGAAGCCGCGCTGGGCGGCGGCCAGGGCGCGGTCGAGGTCGGGGATGCCGGCATGCGCCACCTTGCCGATGACCTGGCCCGTGGCCGGGTTCACCACGTCGAGGGTCTTGCGGCTGGCGGCGTCCACCCATTCGTTGTCGATCAGCAGGCGGGTGTCGGTATAGGAGGAGGCGGTCATGGCGAGCTTTTCCTTCGGCAGGGGATGGGAGTGGAAACGGGGAGTTCGGATGGCGGCACGGCGCCCCGAAAGGCGCGTGCGGCTGGGCGGCAGCGGGCTGCCGGGGCGCATAGGTTAACCCGAGTCGGGGATGCGCGCAGGACGGTGCCGCTCCTTCCCCCGCTGGGGGAGGGAGACGTCTCGGTTATCGATGGGGCTGCGCGCCACCGCATCGCATGAAACGGTGGATGCATCCGAAGACGGGAGCGGACTTCCGGACGCAGAGGACGCGAAGGTTGCGCGAAGGACGCAAAAGGAAGGCAAGAAAAATTTGAATTTTTCTTTCGCGCCCTTTGCGAAACCTTCGCGTCCTCTGCGTCCGGCTGTTGGTGTTCTATTTCAGAGCACCAGCAGCGCCCGGAAGTCGTTGACGTTGGTGTGCGTCGGCCCGGTCACGAACAGGTCGCCGATGGCGTCGAAGTAGCCGTAGGCGTCGTTGCGGTCGAGGTGGTCCGAGAGCTTGCGGCCCGCGTTGGCGGCGCGCGCCAGGGTGTCGGGCGTGACGTAGGCGCCGGCGTTGTCCTCCACGCCGTCGATGCCGTCGGTGTCGGCCGCCAGCGCCCACACGTCGACCTGGCCCAGCAGCGCGCCCGCGAGGCCCATGCAGAACTCGCCCGCGCGTCCGCCCCGGCCCTTGGCCTGGCCGGGCTGGCGCGGCCGGATGGTGACCGTGGTCTCGCCGCCCGAGAGGATCACGCAGGGCCTGGCGAACGGCGCGCCGCGCTGGGCCACGGCGCGCGCGAGCGCGGCATGGACCTTGCCGACCTCGCGCGATTCGCCCTCCATCTCGTCGCTGAGGATGTGGGCCTCGATGCCGGCGGCGCGCGCGGCCGCGGCGGCCGCCTCTAGCGACTGCTGCGGCGCCGCGATCATGTGGGTCTCGTGGCCCTGGAACACGGCATCGCCGGGCTTGGGCGTCTCGAGCGCGCCGCTCTCGAGCTGCGCGCGCACCGGCGCCGGCACCTCGATGCGGTAGCGGTCGAGGATGGCCAGCGCGTCGGCGCAGGTGGTGGCGTCGGGCACGGTGGGGCCGCTGGCGATCACGGCCGGGTCGTCGCCGGGCACGTCGCTGATGGTGAGCGTGACCACGCGCGCCGGCGCGCAGGCCGCCGCGAGCCGGCCGCCCTTGATGCGCGAGAGGTGCTTGCGCACGCAGTTCATCTCGCCGATGTGGGCGCCGCTGTCGAGCAGCTGCTTGTTGATGCGCTGCTTGTCGGCCAGCGTCAGGCCCTCGGCCGGCAGCACCAGCAGCGAGGAGCCGCCGCCCGAGATCAGGCACAGCACGAGGTCGTCGGCGGTCAGGCCCTCGGTCAGCGCGAGGATGCGCTCGGCCGCCTGCTGGCCGGCCGCGTCGGGCACGGGATGCGCGGCCTCGACGATCTCGATGCGGCTGGGCAGCCCCTCGGGCCGCGGCGGGATGTGGTCGTAGCGCGTGACGACCAGGCCCGACAGCGGCGCGTCGGCAGGCCACAGCGCCTCGAGCGCCTGCACCATCGAGCCGCCGGCCTTGCCGGCACCGAGCACCAGCGTGCGGCCCTTGGGCGGCTTGGGCAGGTGCGCGCCCAGGGTGGACAGCGGCAGCGCGCGGTCGACCGCGACGCGGTAGAGGTGTTCGAGGAAGGCGCGCGGCGCCTGGCGGGGATCGGGAGCGGTCGCGTCTTGCAGCGAGGGGGGCGGGGTCTTGGCGGTCATGGGTGGCGTTGTCTCCGGGGCCTGCATTTTGCGGCGAACCGAGGTCCGCCCTCTTGACCGCGGTCTAGTTCGTCGTCTTTGCGCCGCCCTGGAACCAGCGGCCGATCAGTGCACGCTCCTCGTCGGTGATCGAGGTGGCGTTGTTCATCGGCATGATCTTCGTGACCACCACCTGCTGGTAGATGGCCTGAGCGTGGGCGCTCACCTGCTCGGGCGAGTCGACGCGCACGTTCTTCATCTGCACGCTCGCGCCGTGGCACATGTAGCAGCGCTGCTCGAGCACCTTCTGCACGTCCTGGTAGGCCACGGCCGGCGCGCTCGGCGCGGCGGCGGCCACGGGGGCGGCGGGCTCGGGCTTCATCCAGACGATGGTGAGGCCGAGCACGGCCACGCCGACCATCGCATAGGGCAGCGGGTTGCGCGCGTTGCCGAGCTTGAAGCGGTGGCGCACCACGAAGAACTGCCGGATCGCCGCGCCGCCGAGCATGATCAGCAGCAGCACGATCCAGTTGTACTTGTGGGTGTAGGTGAAGCTGTAATGGTTGCTCAGCATCGCGAACAGCACCGGCAGCGTGAAGTAGGTGTTGTGCACGCTGCGCTGCTTGCCGCGCTGGCCGTGCACCGGGTCGACCGGGCGGCCTTCGCGCAGGGCCTGCACGTTCTTGCGCTGGCCCGGGATGATCCAGAAGAACACGTTGCCGCTCATGGTCGTGGCCATCATCGCGCCGACCAGCAGGAAGGCCGCGCGGCCCGCGAACCACTGGCAGGCCAGCCAGGCCGCGAAGGCCACGAAGATCGCGACCAGCACGCCGACGATGGTGTCGCCGTTCTTGCGCCGGCCGAACAGCTGGCAGATGCTGTCGTAGACCATCCAGAACACGACCAGGAAGGCCAGCGCCACGGCGATCGCCGCGCCCGGCTGCCAGTCCATCTTCGACTTGTCGATCAGGTAGGTGCTGGCGTTCCAGAGGTACGACATGGTGAAGAGCGCGAAGCCCGTGAGCCATGTGGAGTAGCTCTCCCAGTACGACCAGTGCAGGTGGTCCGGCAGCTTCTTGGGCGCCAGCAGGTACTTCTGCATGTTGTAGAAGCCGCCGCCGTGCACGGCCCACTGCTCGCCGCCCACGCCCTTGTCGAGCGATTCCTGGTCCTGCGGCTTCTCGAGGCTGTTGTCCAGCATCACGAAGTAGAAGGAGGCGCCGATCCAGGCGATGGCGGTGATGACGTGGACCCAGCGCAGCAGCAGGTTGGCCCAGTCGAGGTAGTAGCTTTCCATGAGGTGCTCTCTCAATCCGCTCGGCGCGGGGGAACGCCGGGCGCGGATGTCTTCGTCCTGCTCACCACTGCGGGCGCTGTAAGCAGAGAAAGTGCCGCGAACGCAGGCTCCGGGTGGGCCTCGCTCCGCTGCGGCAGATACTTGTGGACTGAAAGTGTATACAGTTTTGGCGTGGGGCGGCGTGGTTTTTTGCGGAGCCGGTGCCGGGAAAACCCTGTTCGTGCACCGAAGCGCCCGGCTCAGCCCAGCGATTGCAACAACTGTGCCGCCACCGCGACCGCGATCACCTCGGGCTCCTTGCCCGTGATGCCCGGCACGCCGATCGGACAGGTGACGCGCGCCAGCTCGGCCGCCGTGAAGCCGCGCGCCTCGAGCCGGTGGCTGAAGGTGGCCCACTTGGTCTTGCTGCCGATCAGGCCGATGTAGGGCAGGTCGTCGCGCTCGCGCAGGCGGCGCAGGCAGGCGATCACGATGTCGAGGTCCTCGGCATGGCTGAAGCTCATGATCAGCACGCGGCTGCCGGGCGCGAGCGAGGCCACCGCGTCCTGCACCGGCTCGGAATGCTCGGTCTCGACCTGGGCGGGCAGTTCTTCGGGGAACACGCCGTCGCGGCTGTCGATCCAGCGCACCGAGAACGGCAGGCCCGCGAGCAGCCGCGCGATCGCCGCGCCCACATGGCCGCCGCCGAACAGCGCCACCGGCCGCAAACGCTCGACCAGCGCGCGCCTCAGCTCGGGGATGTCGGTGGCCGAGACGCGCCGGAACGAGAGGAACACCACGCCGCCGCAGCACTGGCCCAGGCTCGGGCCCAGCGGATAGCGCTGGATGCCCTCCATCGCGCGCGCGCCGGCCAGCAGCTCGCGCGCTTCCTGCGTGGCCTGGAACTCGAGCTGGCCGCCGCCGATGGTGGCCGTGAGGCCCTCGGCCCAGACCGCCATCCAGGTGCCGGCCTCGCGCGGCGCCGAGCCCTGCGTGGATTCGACGCGCACCAGCACCGCGTCTTCGTCGCGAAGACGGGCCAGCAGTTGGTCGACCGCGCCGTTCATGAGGGATACCTTCGGTTGCCGGCGAGTGAGGGACTCACGGTATAAACCCGGCGATGAATTTTCAGCCCACGACGCGCCGCCTTGCCCTGGCGGTGTCTTTCCTCGCCGCGCTCTGGCTCGCCGGATGCGGCACCACCGGTTCGGTGCCCGGTCAACTGAGCAAGGCCACCGCCGAACCCGGCGCCAGCGGCCGGCCGGCGCCGCGCGCATCGAATGCCACCAGCGCGCGCGACTACCGGCGCGACGCCGCGCGCCATGTCTACGACCTCAACAGCCGCCGCATCTATGGCGGGCAACTGCCGCCGGTGCTCTACGCGGTCGGCACGCTGCAGGTCAGCCTCGACGGCAGCGGCCGCGTGGTCTCGCTGCACTGGCTGCGCGCGCCCCAGCATGCGCCCGAAGTCATCGCCGAGATCGAGCGCACCGTGCTGCAGGCCGCGCCCTTCCCGGCCGCGTCGCGGCTCGGGCCGGTCGTGTGGACCGACACCTGGCTCTGGGACAAGAGCGGGCGCTTCCAGCTCGACACGCTGACCGAAGGGCAGCTGCAGCAGTAGCGCCCCCGCCGCTCCCCGGACGGGGAGCGGCGAAAAGCCTCCGACAGTCACGCTGTCGGCGTTCACGACCCCCGGTAGGTCGAATAGCTCCACGGGCTCACCAAGAGCGGCACGTGGTAGTGCTGGTCGGCATGCGCCACGCCGAAGTCCAGCGACACCTTGTTGAGGAAGTTCGGCTCGGGCAGCGCCACGCCGCGCGCCTTGAAGTACCCCGCCACGTCGAACACCAGCCGGTAGGTGCCGGTCTTCAGCGTGCTGTTGTCGTAGAGCGGGCCGTCGCTGCGGCCGTCGGCGTTCAGCGTGAAGCGCTTGACCAGCGTGGCGGCATCGCCCTCGGTGGTGAAGAGCGCGACCTCCATGCCGGCCGCGGGGCCGCCATGCATCGTGTCCAGTACGTGGGTGCTCAGGCCCATGGGAGTTTCCTTCGGTCGGTCAGGTGAGAGTGCGGGATATTCCGGTGGACAAAAGTGTATACAGTTGTCGGCTTTCGGTCTATCATGAAAAACATGGAGTCCTCCACCACCCGTTCGATCGTCGATGCGCTCACCCGCGCGATCGTCGACCACCGGCTTCAGCCCGGCACCAAGCTGGCCGAGCAGAAGCTGGCGGACCATTTCGGCGTGTCGCGCACGCTGGTGCGCCAGGCGCTGTTCCAGCTCGCGCAGAACAAGCTGATCCGGCTCGAGCCCGCGCGCGGCGCCTTCGTGGCGGCGCCCGCGGTCGACGAGGCCAAGCAGGTGTTCGCGGTGCGCCGCATGCTCGAGGCCGAGATGACGCGCGAGTTCGTGCGCACCGTCACGCCGGCCAAGATCAAGGCGCTCAAGGAACACGTGGCGCTCGAGAAGTCGGCCGTGTCGGGCGAGGACGTCTCGGGCCGCACCGAGCTGCTCGGCGACTTCCACGTGCGCATGGCCGAGCTCATGGGCAACCAGGTGCTGGCGCAGATCCTCGGCGAGCTGATCTCGCGCTGCGCCCTCATCACGCTCATGTACCAGAGCACCAGCGCCGCCGAGCATTCGAACGACGAGCACGCCGACATCGTCAAGGCGCTGGCCGCGCGCGACGAGGAGCGCGCCGTGCGCCTGATGACCGAGCACCTGCAGCACGTCGAGGCCAACCTGGTGTTCGACCGCAAGGTGCCCACCAGCGACATCTCCCTCGCATTGTCCTGACCCCTTCCACCATGACCGTCTACGACACCACCCTGCCCTACCCGCGCGACCTCGTCGGCTACGGCCGCAACCCGCCCCACGCGCAGTGGCCCGGCAACGCGCGCATCGCGGTGCAGTTCGTCCTCAACTACGAGGAAGGCGGCGAGAACGCCACGCTGCACGGCGACGCCGGCTCGGAACAGTTCCTCTCGGAGATGTTCAATCCCGCGAGCTACCCCGACCGCCACATCAGCATGGAAGGCATCTACGAGTACGGCTCGCGCGTGGGCGTGTGGCGCCTCTTGCGCGAGTTCGAGAAGCGCGGCCTGCCGCTCACCGTGTTCGGCGTCGGCATGGCGCTCGAGCGCCATCCCGAGCTCACCGCCGCCTTCAAGGAACTGGGCCACGAGATCGCCTGCCACGGCTGGCGCTGGATCCACTACCAGAACATCGACGAGGCCACCGAGCGCGAGCACATGCGCCTGGGCATGGAGGCGATCGAGAAGCTCACGGGCGAGCGCGCCCTGGGGTGGTACACCGGCCGCGACAGCCCGCGCACGCGCCGGCTGGTGGCCGACTACGGCGGCTTCGAGTACGACAGCGACTACTACGGCGACGACCTGCCGTTCTGGATGAAGGTGCGCAAGACCGACGGCAGCACGGTGCCGCAGCTCATCGTGCCCTACACGCTCGACTGCAACGACATGCGCTTCGCGCTGCCGCAGGGCTACTCGCACGCCGATCCCTTCTTCCAGTACATGAAGGACAGCTTCGACGCGCTCTACGCCGAGGGCGACGAGGCGCCGAAGATGATGAGCATCGGCATGCACTGCCGCCTGCTCGGGCGCCCGGGCCGCATCGTGGCGCTGCAGCGCTTTCTCGATCACATCGCCAGCCACGAGCGGGTGTGGGTCTGCCGCCGCGTCGACATCGCGCGGCACTGGAAGAAGACCCATCCGTTCGAAGCCTCTTCCCAAGCCTCGCAAGCTTGATTCACACGGAGGACACACGCCATGAGCCTGACCATCGAACAACTGAACGCCGCGGGCGCCGACGAAGCCGTCGCGCTGCTCGACGGCACCTACGAGCACTCGCCGTGGATCGCGCGCCAGGCGCTGGCCGCGCGCCCGTTCCGTTCGCTGCAGCACCTGAAGTACGCGCTCGCGCAGGCCGTGAACACGGCCACCAGGGAAGAGCGCCTGGCCCTGATCCGCGCCCACCCCGAGCTCGCGGGCAAGGCGATGGTCAGCAAGACGCTGACGGCCGAGTCGACCAACGAGCAGGGCAAGGCGGGCCTTACCGACTGCACGCCCGAGGAGTTCGCGAAGATCCAGCGGCTCAACGCCGACTACAACGCGAAGTTCGGCTTCCCCTTCATCCTCGCGGTGCGCGGCCCGCGCGGCACGGGCCTGTCCAAGCGCGAGATCATCGACACCTTCGAGCGCCGCGCCTACAACCATCCCGACTTCGAGCTCGCCGAGGCGCTGCGCAACATCCACCGCATCGCCGAGATCCGGCTGAACGACAAGTTCGGCACCGAGCCGGCGCTCGGCAACCACGTGTGGGACTGGCAGGAGGCGCTCGCGGTGCACAGCGACCCGGGCTTCGCCGAGAAGGGCCAGCTCACCGTGACCTACCTGACCGACGCGCACCGCGCCTGCGCCGCGCAGATCGCGCGCGAGATGCGCGAGGCCGGCTTCGACTCGGTGGAGATCGACGCGGTCGGCAACGTGGTGGGCCGCTACGAGGGCGCGACGCCCGATGCGAAGACGCTGCTCACGGGCTCGCACTACGACACCGTGCGCAACGGCGGCAAGTACGACGGCCGGCTCGGCATCTTCGTGCCCATGGCCTGCGTGCGCGAGCTCAAGCGCCAGAACCGCCGTCTGCCCTTCGCCTTCGAGGTGGTGGGCTTCGCCGAGGAAGAAGGCCAGCGCTACAAGGCCACCTTCCTCGGTTCGGGCGCGCTGATCGGCCACTTCAACCCGGCCTGGCTCGACCAGAAGGACGCCGACGGCATCACCATGCGCGAGGCGCGCGCCCATGCGGGCCTGCGCGAGGAAGACATCGCCAAGGCGCAGCGCGATCCCTCGAAGTACCTGGGCTTCGTCGAGGTGCACATCGAGCAGGGCCCGGTGCTCAACGAGCTCGACATCCCGCTGGGCATCGTGACCTCGATCAACGGCAGCGTGCGCTACGTGGGCGAGGTGATCGGCATGGCCAGCCATGCGGGCACCACGCCGATGGACCGCCGCCGCGACGCGGCCGCGGCCGTGGCCGAGCTGATCCTCTACACCGAGCAGCGCGCCGCGAAGGATGGCGACTCGGTCGGCACCGTCGGCATGCTCGAGGTGCCGAGCGGCTCGATCAACGTGGTGCCCGGGCGCTGCAAGTTCAGCCTCGACCTGCGCGCGCCCAACGACGCGCAGCGCGACGCGCTCGCCAACGACGTGGTGAAGGCGCTGCAGGACATCTGCGAGCGCCGCGGCGTACGCCACACGCTCGAGGAGACCATGCGTGCCTCGGCCGCGCCGAGCGCGCCCGAATGGCAGCAGCGCTGGGAACGCGCGGTCGATTCGCTCGGCGTGCCGCTGTTCCGCATGCCCAGCGGCGCCGGCCACGACGCGATGAAGCTGCACGAGGTGATGCCGCAGGCCATGCTGTTCGTGCGCGGCATCAACTCCGGCATCAGCCACAACCCGCTCGAATCGAGCACCAACGACGACATGGAGCTGGCGGTGCAAGCCTTCCAGCATCTGCTCGACAACCTGAACGGCGCGCCGAGCGCCGCCTGAACCCCATGACCGACTACGCAAAGCTCGACGCCTGGATCGACGCCCACTTCGACGAGGAAGTGAAGTTCCTGCAGCAACTGGTGCAGGTGCCCACCGACACCCCGCCCGGCAACAACGCGCCGCATGCCGAGCGCACCGCCGAACTGCTCGAGGGCTTCGGCCTCGTGGCCGAGAAGCACGCCGTGCCGGCGCAGGACGTGAAGGACTACGGCCTCGAATCGATCACCAACCTGATCGTGCGCCGCAGGTACGGCAAGGACGGCGACGGCGGCCGCACCGTGGCGCTCAACGCGCACGGCGACGTGGTGCCGCCCGGCGAGGGCTGGACCCACGACCCCTACGGCGGCGAGATCGCCGACGGCTCGCTCTACGGACGCGCGGCCGCCGTGAGCAAGAGCGACTTCGCGAGCTTCACCTTCGCGCTGCGCGCGCTCGAAGCGGTCGCGAAGCCGACCAGGGGCGGCGTCGAACTGCACTTCACCTACGACGAGGAATTCGGCGGCATCCTCGGCCCGGGCTGGCTGCTGAAGAACGGCCTCACCAAGCCCGACCTGATGATCGCCGCGGGCTTCAGCTACGAAGTGGTCACGGCCCACAACGGCTGCCTGCAGATGGAAGTGACGGTGCACGGCAAGATGGCGCATGCCGCCATTCCCTCCACCGGCATCGACGCGCTGCAGGGCGCGGTGAAGATCCTCGAGGCGCTCTATGCGCAGAACACGCTCTACCAGCAGGTCAGCTCGCAGGTCGAGGGCATCACGCACCCCTACCTCAACGTCGGCCGCATCGAGGGCGGCACCAACACCAACGTCGTGCCCGGCAAGGTCGTGTTCAAGCTCGACCGCCGCATGATCCCCGAGGAGAACCCGGTCGAGGTCGAGGCCTCGATCCGCCAGGTCATCGCCGACGCGGCGGCCTCGTTCCCGGGCATCACGGTCGAGATCAAGCGCCTGCTGCTGGCCAATTCGATGAAGCCGCTGGCGGGCAACAAGCCGCTGGTCGAGGCGATCCAGAAGCATGGCGGCGAACTGTTCGGCGAGCCGATCAAGGCCATGGGCACGCCGCTGTACACCGACGTTCGCCTCTATGGCGAGGCCGGCATCCCGGGCGTGATCTACGGCGCCGGCCCGCGCACCGTGCTCGAGTCGCATGCCAAGCGCAGCGACGAACGCGTGGTGCTCGAGGACCTGCGACGCGCGACCAAGGTGATCGCGCGCACGCTGAGCGACCTGCTGGCCTGAGTCTCAGGCGGCCACGCGATACCGCCCCGGCGCCACCCCGAAGCAGCGCCGGAACCAGCGCGAGAAATGCGCCTGGTCGGCGAAGCCGCATTCGGCCGCCACGTCCTTCAGGGCCACGCCCTCGCGCAGCAGCGCCTTGGCGCGGCCGATGCGCGCATGCCGCGCGTAGTGCGCGGGCGTCATGCCCACGGCCTCGCGGAAGGCACGCTGAAAGTGCTCGCGCGACACGCCCATGCGGCGCGCGAGCGCGGCCGGATCGATGCGGCAGGCATCCTCCCCGGCGAGCAGCGCGCAGATCTCCGCCACGCGCGCATCGGGCGCCGGCGGCTGCAGCGCCATGAGTTCGGGGCCGGCCTGGGCACGCAGGATGCGCTCGACCAGGTGGGCGATGCCCGCGCCGTCCGCTGCCGTGGCGGCGGCAGCGAGGGCCCCGGCCAGTTCCGAATCGGGCAGCACCTTGCGCCGCAAGGCACCGCGCGAATCCGCCGGCCAACCCAGCCGCGCCGCGACCCAGCCGTGCGGCACATAGAGCATCACCATGCGGAAGCTGCGCCGGCTCACGCCCGCTGTGTGCAGCATGTAGGGCGCCATCAGCACCAGCTCGCCCGCATGGGCCACGAGCGCCTCGCCATCGCAGGTGAACTCGCAGTGGCCCTCGAGGATGGCGCCCACGCTCCATTCGGGATGCCAGTGCGGCGCGAAGCGGGCGCGCGGCTCGGCCGCGAACAGCGCCTCCACGCGCAGGCCCTCGCCCGAGGGCAGCACGACCAGGCGGGAGGACGGCGGCGGCGCGGCGACGGCGGTCATCGCGCGAGGGTAGCGCAGCAGCGCCCTCGACACGATCGCCGCGGGCATCGGCTTCGACCTAGGCAGCGAAGGCACCGCGCACCGTGAGCCCCATCCAGCCGGCCGTGGCCTGGGTGGCGCGCACCTCGCCGAGCAGCGCGAGCTCCTCCACCGGATGGTCGTGGAAGCGCAGGGTGGCGCTGCCCGCGCTCCAGCCCGACTCCACGCGGTCGACGATGTCGGCGCGCAGGTGGCGCGGCACCGGCACCTCCCGCGGCCGCGTCAGGTCGGGCCAGCCGATCGCGCCGATGGTCGGCGCGCGCAGGAAACCCAGCCGTTCGCCGGGCTCGCCGTTCAATGTGACGCTGGCATCGACCAGCCGGCGCTCCTTCACGCTGAGGCTGGCGCCGAGCCGGCTGCCTTGGCCCAGCGAGGCGGCCGCCGGATGGACGATGGGCAGGCTGCGCGTGACCCAGGTCTGGCCGATCTTCTTGGGCCAGCCCTGCAGCCAGCCGCGCAGCAGCGAGATGTCCTGGTCGACGTAGATGAAGGGGCAGCAGAAGCGCTGTTCGCCCGGAGGGCCTTCGATCTCGAGCACGACGATGGTCTCTCGGTACTGCGCATAGACGGGATCGAGCAGCTCCGCGCCATCGGCGCCGCAGAACTGCCAGTCGGCGAAATGCACGCAGCCCTGGCCGGTGGCCCGGCCGAGCCCGGCGGGCAGCAGCGCGGCGGCGCGTTCGGCCTCGAAGGCGAAGGCCACGTTGACCAGCCAGCCGGCGTAGTGCCAGGGCGGCGCCTGCACGAGCGCGCTGCGGCCGGAGGCGGTGAAGGGGGGCGAGAACGGGGTGGGCATCGGAGGCGGTTCACGAAAGTGGAAGACCGCCTCACGATAGGACGCCCGCGCGCGGGCGTCTTGTACGCCAGTGATCCCGCCGCGGCGCCCCTTGCCTCAGTCCGCCGTCGCGAACGCGCGCGCGATCTCCTGCGTCACCTGGAGGAAGCGCGCCATTTCCGCCATCGAGTTGCAGTGCAGCGGCGACACGCGCACCGTGCCCTCGAGCCCGAAGGAATCGAGCATGCGCTTCGAGTAGATGCTCGCGGCCGTGCGCTCGTAGACCGTGACGCCGCGCAGCCCGTACTCGTGCACGGCGCGCGTGCAGTCCAGGCCGTCGAAGCCGATGCCCAGGATCAGGTCGCGCCGGCTCAGGTCCGGGTGGTCGAGGAACACGCGCACGCCCGGCATGGCGCGCAGGCCCGGCTGGCCGTCCACGCCCTCGAGCAGCGCCGCGAGCAGCGCGCGTTCGTGCAGCTCGATGTGCTCGATGCCGGCCGCGAACAGCTCGCGCCGCCCGGTGGCCTCGCTGAAGTGGCCGCCGAGCCAGCAGACGTAGTCGACGATCTCGCTGACCACCGCGAACTGCCAGGGCGCCACGCTGCCGAGGTCCCAGTGGCCGGCCTTCTTGCCCGCGAGCTTGTGGTGCGGCAAGGCCGCGGCGCGCTCCGACATCCAGGCGATGCCCGAGCCGCGGCAGCCGAAGAACTTGTAGGGCGCGAGGTTGATGCCGTCCACCGGCGTCTTCTGCAGATCGATCAGCCCGTGCGGCGCATGCTGCACCGCGTCCACCACGATGTAGAGATCGGGCTTGACCTCGCGCGCGCGCCGCACGATGGCCTCGATGTCGAGCTTCGCGCCCGAGATGTTCGAGGCGTAGATCACGTTGAGCAGGCAGGTGTTGGCATCGACCAGCCGCACGATCTCGTCGACGTCGATGCCGCCGGTCTCGGGGTTGCTGCGCGCCACGCGCAATTCGCGGCCGGTGCGCTCGGCATAGAGCGCCATCGCGTCGTAGGCCGAGGGATGCTCGAGCACGGTGGTCACCATGTTCGTGCCGCCCACGTTCTCGGCCACCGCGCGCACCATGTCGAACATGGCGCCCGAGGCGGTGAGCGCCGCGAAGATGCTGCCGCCCTCGGCATTGAGGATCGTGCGCACGTCGTCCCAGCCGCGCGCCTGCACGGCCTGCAGCTCGAGCGCGGTCTCGTGGATGCGCTCGGTGTTGTCGGGCACCGCGTCGATGGCCGCGAAGCGCTCGATGGCGGCCTTGAGCCGGAACGAGCCGCCCGCGTTGTCGAAGTACAGGCGCTCGCGCCCGTGGTGGTCGCGCTCCACCAGCAGGAAGCGCTCGCGCACCTCGCGCATCAGCGCGGCGGAGAAGGCCAGGCCGCGCGGATGCTGCGCGCCGGTCGGGGAAGAAAAGGAGGAAGAAGCGCTCACGCTCACACGCCCTTGTTGTTCGGGTTCTTGTAGGTCTCGCGCACCGCGTCCGACATCGGGAAGTCGAGGCTCACGTTGCGCGGCGGGATCGGCTGCGTGAACCAGCGCGCATAGAGCTTGTCGATCTCGCCCGACTTCATGAGGCCGGCCACGGTCTGGTCGACGATCGCCTTGAACTCGGGATCGTCCTTGCGCAGCATGATCCCGTAGGGCTCCTGGCGCAGCGATTCCTTCAGCAGCTTGTAGTCGCCCGCGTTGGGCTGGTTGGCGATCAGGCCGGCGAGCTGCACGTCGTCGAGCACGTAGGCCGCGGCGCGGTCGCTCGCGAGCAGCAGGAAGGCATCGGCCGTGTCCTTGCCGGCGATCTCCTGCACGTCGATGCCGTTCTTGCGCGCGCCGCGCAGCAGCTGGATCGAGGTGCTGCCGGCCACGGTGGCCACGGTCTTGCCCTGCAGGTCGGCGAAGCTGTTGATGCCCGAACTCTTCTTGACCGCCGCCGTGATGTTGGTGACGAAATGGCTGGGTGCGAAGTCCACCTGCTGCTGGCGCTGCGTGGTGTTGGTGGTGGTCGCGCAGTCGAGGTCCACGGTGCCGTTCTGCAGCAGCGGGATGCGGTTGGTGGAGTTCAGCAGCGTGTAGCGCACGTCGAGCTTCGGCAGGTTCAGCTTCGCCTTCACCGCCTCGACGATCTTCAGGCAGATCTCGTTGGTGAAGCCGATCGGCGCCGCGTCGGCGCTGGTCTTGTACGAGAACGGGATCTGGGTGTCGCGGCTGCCGATCTGGATGGTGCCGCTGTCCTTGATCTTGCGCAGCGTGCCGCTGTCCTGGGCGGCGGCGACGCCGCAGGCCACTACGAGGGCGATGCCGAGTGCGGCGGGGCGTGCGAAGGCGCGTGGGAAGTGCATGGTGAAGTCCTTGGCCGTGTGGGTTGAATACGAAAGTGGTGGGCGCAACCGGTTCGGAGCGCATCTTCGGCGCGGCCTCAAGTTTCCAAAAGCGATTTTTATTCATCGAAAAAGATCGCTTAAAGTGTTCTGTCGCCCAAGGAACGCACCGCCATGATGACCTTCAAGCAGCTCGAGGCCCTGTACTGGATCGCCCGCCTGGGCGGCTTCGCGCAGGCCGCGAACCAGCTCCACACCTCGCAGTCGGCGGTGTCGAAGCGGGTGCACGAGCTCGAGGCGCTGTTCGACACCGAGCTGTTCGACCGCAGCCAGCGCAGCGCGCGGCTCACCGAGAAGGGCGAGGAGATGTACGTGCTCGCGCAGAAGCTGCTGGCGCAGCGCGACGCGGCGGTCGAGCAGTTCGGCAAGCCCGGCGTGGTGGAGCGCCGGCTGCGCATCGGCGTGACCGAGCTCACGGCCATGACCTGGCTGCCGCGGCTGGTGCGGCTGATCCAGCAGCACTACCCGAAGGTGATCCTCGAGCCCGACGTCGACGACAGCCTGCAGCTGCGCGACAAACTGCTGGCCGACGAGCTCGACCTGGTGTTCCTGCCCGACAGCTTCGCCGACGCGCGCATGGCGAGCAAGGCGATCGGCGAGGTGAAGAGCGCCTGGATGTGCAAGCCCGGCGTGGTGCCCACCGACGCGCCGCTGCGGCTGCACGAGCTGGCGCGCCAGCGCATGCTGGTGCAGGGCGGCAACTCGGGCACGGGCCGCGCCTACGACGCCTGGATGAAGGAACAGGGCGTGCAGCCGGCCGACACCATCGTGGTCAGCAACCTGATCGCGCTGGTCGGTCTCACGGTGTCGGGCCTGGGCGTGAGCTACCTGCCGCGCGAATGCCTGCGGCCGATGGTGGCCGCCGGCATGCTGGCCGAGATCGAGGTGGCGCCGGCCCTGCCGGTGGTGCGCTACGTGGCGATGCACAAGGGCGAGCACCGCAGCGCGCTGACCTCGTCGATCGTGATGCTCGCGCAGTCCTGCTGCGACTTCACGCGCATGTTCCAGGCGCAGGCCGACGATGCGGTGACGGGCTGATGTCGCGGGTCATGCCGCGGGCATGACGGCGGCGTGACTTTCAAAAATCTTTCATGGGCGCGTCATGGCGCGCACCGAGACTGCAGCGCGTTCCCGGCGCCCGCGCGCCGGGTCCGTCCCCGAGCGCCGCGGCATCGCCGTGGCTGCCTCGTGCTCCTCTCCGCGTTCCTGTTTCCGTCTTCATGAAATCCCTGCCTTCCCTCCCCGGCCTGCCGCTGTCGCGCCTCGCCTTCTCGCTCGTGCTCGGCACGGCCCTGCTCGCCGGCTGCGGCGGCGGTTCCGACAGCAGCGTGCTGTTCGGCGGCCTGCCCGCCGCGCCGGCGCCCGCCCCGGCACCCGCGCCCCCGGCCCCGCCGCCCGCGCCGGTCGCCGAAGCCGGCCGCTGGACCGTCGGCGACCTGCACGTCCACACGTACCAGTCGGACGACACGCAGCAGATCTCCACGCTCGACCAGGTGCTGGCCAAGGCCTTCGACCGCTTCGGCCTGGACTGGGTCGCGATCTCGGACCACCTGCGCCTCTCGTCCTACGACAACGCCGGCAACAAGCTGCCGGCGCAGATCCCCTTCTCCGAGGGCATGGCCAAGTACCAGGTGCCACGCATCAAGGCGCTGCAGGCCGGCGGCAAGTACGCCGACAAGACCATCTTCGCCTCGGCCGAGTGGGACATGCCCGCGCACGATCACGGCAACGTCGGCATCCTGACCGACAGCCCGATGTCGGACGCCGCGCTCAAGGCCGTGAGCCAGTTCGAATACCTGTTCACCAACCGCGACGCCGCGCTGTTCCCGGCCGCCGACGTGGCCGCCTGGGGCCCGAAGGCCGGCACCGGCTACAACACCCATGCCGAGACGATGCAGGCCGTGGCCTGGCTCAAGAAGAACTACCCGGCCACCAGCTACCTGCAGATCAACCATCCCTCGCGCAACCCCGGCAAGTACACGATCGCGCAGCTGCGCGAGATGAACGACCTCGCGCCCGACATCGTGTTCTCGCTCGAAGGCATGGTCGGCAACCAGATGGAGCCCGACCGCGGCGGCTACAACAGCGCCTACATCGACGCCAACCTGCCCTCGCGCACCTATGGCGGCGTCGACTACCTGGTGGCCAAGCTCGGCGGCACCTGGGACGCGCTGCTGTCGGAAGGCCGCCGGATCTGGAACGTGGCCGACTCCGACTACCACTTCACCACCTCGCAGGGCCTCTACAGCAGCGGCTACGCGCCCGGCGAGTACGCCAAGAACCACCTGTTCGGCGACATCAAGGATCCGAAGTCGCTGCTCGCGGCGATGCGCGCGGGCCGGCTGTTCGCGGTCAACGGCGACCTGATCGATGCGCTCGACTTCCGGGTGGAAGGCAGCAAGGGCGCCGGCCGGATGGGCAGCGAACTCGCGGCCGCCGCGGGCGAGGAGCTGCGGATCACCGTGCGCTTCAGGAGCCCCGAGCGCAACAACTTCGAGTACCAGCTCGGCAGCGGCCTCTACGCCAACGTCAAGCCCGTGGTCGACCACATCGACCTGATCGCGGGCGACGTGACCGGCCGCGAGCAGCCCGGCACGCCCGGCTACGACCGCGCGACCAATCCGTCGACACGCGTCGTCAAGCGCTTCACACGCGCCGACTGGAAGCTCGACGCCGAGGGCTACTACGCCGCCAGCTTCACCGTGAAGGCCGGCGCCAACCAGTACTTCCGGCTGCGCGGCACCAACCTGGGGACCGACGTGCCCGGCGAGACCGCCAACGGCGAGCCGCTGCCCGACGCGCGAACCGAGGGCAACGACAACGTGGCGCGCTTCAACGCGATCAACGCGCGCAACTACGCCGACCTCTGGTTCTATTCGAACCCGGTGTTCGTGAAGGTGGCGGCGAAGTAGGCCCGGCCCGTCTTCCCCCTCCCTTTCCGCGCGAGAGCGCCGTGGCCCCTGGGCCCGGCGCTCTTTTTCTTGCAGCGGCGGTCCGAGCCCGCCCGTCCGCGCCTCAGGGAATCTACGGATATATGAATATCTGGATGATCTTGATTGTGCTCAGTTTTTGTATACAAATAACGAACTCAAAAACGGGCGCACAAATTGCGTCGCAAGCAGGTCCTCCAACGCAACCCAATCGAAGAGACGAGGTAAAGACCATGAGCACAGCCGTCAGCCAGACGCCCGCCGGGGCCAGCGCAGCCAGCGCCCCGGCGCATGCCGAATCGAATGCCCTCATCAAGCCCGGCTACCACCCGCGCCTGACCAACGAGGACCTCGCGCCGCTCAAGAAGCAGACCTGGGGGCAGTACAACATCTTCGCGTTCTGGATGTCCGACGTGCACAGCGTGGGCGGCTACATCACGGCCGGCAGCCTGTTCGCGCTCGGCCTGTCGAGCTGGCAGGTGCTGGTGTCGCTGCTGGTGGGCATCGTGATCGTGCAGATCTTCTGCAACCTGGTCGCCAAGCCCAGCCAGGTGACCGGCACGCCCTACCCCGTGATGTGCCGCGCCTCCTTCGGCGTGCTCGGCGCCAACATCCCGGCCATCATCCGCGGCCTGATCGCGGTGGCCTGGTATGGCGTGCAGACCTACCTCGCCTCGGCCGCCTTCATGGTGCTGGCGCTGCACATGTTTCCCAACCTCGCCCCCTACGCCGACCTGGCGCAGCACGGCTTCGTCGGCCTGTCGACGCTGGGCTGGGTCGCCTTCATGGTGATGTGGGTGCTGCAGGCCTTCGTGTTCTGGCACGGCATGGACGCGATCCGCAAGTTCATCGACTGGGCCGGTCCGGCGGTCTACGTGGTGATGGCCATCCTGTGCGGCTGGCTGGTGTGGAAGGCCGGCTGGAAGAACATCGACCTGAACCTCGGCGGCATCAAGTTCCAGGGCTGGGACGCGCTGCCGGTGATGCTGTCGGCCATCGCGCTGGTGGTTAGCTACTTCAGCGGCCCGATGCTCAACTTCGGCGACTTCTCGCGCTACGGCAAGAGCTTCGACGCGGTGAAGAAGGGCAACTTCTGGGGCCTGCCGGTCAACTTCGTGTTCTTCTCGCTGCTGACCGTGATCACCACCGCCGCCACGCTGCCGGTGTTCGGCGAACTGATCACCGACCCGGTGCACACCGTGGGCAAGATCGACAGCACCACCGCCGTGGTGCTGGGCGCGCTGACCTTCATGATCGCCACCATCGGCATCAACATCGTCGCCAACTTCGTCTCGCCGGCCTTCGACTTCTCGAACGTGGCGCCGCAGCACATCAGCTGGCGCACCGGCGGCATGATCGCCGCCGTGGGCTCGGTGTTCCTCACGCCGTGGAACCTCTACAACAGCCCCGAGGTCATCCACTACACGCTCGACGTGCTGGGCTCGTTCATCGGCCCGCTGTTCGGCATCCTGATCGCCGACTACTACCTGGTGCGCAAGCAGCAGATCGACGTGGATGCGCTCTACAGCATGAGCACGCAGGGCAAGTACTGGTACAGCGGCGGCTACAACCCGAAGGCGATCCAGGCGCTGATCCCCTCGGCGATCGTGCCGATCCTGTGCGTGATGGTGCCGACCCTGCGCGGCGCGGCCAACTACGCCTGGTTCATCGGCATGGCGCTGGGCTTCGTGATCTACGCGCTGCTGAACCGCAACACCAAGAGCTGAACACACTGCAAGAGAAAGGGAGCGCACCGTGCGCATCAAGATCATCAACCCCAACACCACCTGGAGCATGACCGAGAAGATCGGTGCCTGCGCCCGCGCGGTGGCGCACGCCGGCACCGAGATCGTGGCCGTGAGCCCGGCCATGGGCCCGGTGTCCATCGAGAGCCACTACGACGAGGCGCTGGCCGTGCCCGGGCTGCTGCAGGAGATCGCGGCCGGCGAGCGCGACGGCATCGACGGCTACGTGATCGCCTGCTTCGGCGACCCGGGCCTGAAGGCCGCGCGCGAGCTCGCGCGCGGGCCGGTGGTGGGCATCGCCGAGGCCGCGATGCACCTGGCCAGCATGGTCGGCAGCCGCTTCAGCGTGGTCACCACCCTGGGGCGCACCATCGGCCAGGCCTGGCACCTGGCGGAGATCTACGGCATGGAGCGCTTCTGCGCCAACGTGCGCGCCTGCGAGCTGCCGGTGCTCGAGCTCGAGGAGCCGGGCTCGCGCGCGCGCGAACGCATCGTCGAGGAATGCCGGCGCGCGCTCGAGGAGGACGGCTCCGACTGCATCGTGCTCGGCTGCGCCGGCATGACCGACCTGTGCGAGCACATCGGCGAACTGCTCGGCGTGCCGGTGATCGACGGCGTGGCCGCGGGCACGCAGCTGATCGAATCGCTGGTGCGGCTCAAGCTGCGCACCAGCAAGCGCGGCGAGCTCGCGCGGCCGCTGCCCAAGACCATGGTCGGCGCGCTCGAAGGCTTCACCCTCGCGAGGCCATAGCAGCATGTGCGCCCGGCACCGGCTTGCGCCAAGCGACAATCCACCGATGCCCCGCGCACGTTCCACCCCCGCTCCTTCCCCCGCCGCGCCGGTTGCGTCCGGCGACGCCCCGGCCGCCGCCAGCGAGAAGGCGGACAAGGCCAGCTCCATCGAGAGCATCGCCCAGGACATCGCCACCGCCATCGTCGAGAAGCGCCTGCCGCCCGGCACCTGGCTGCGCGAGGAGGCGCTGGGCCGCGTCTATTCGGTGAGCCGCACCAAGGTGCGCGCGGCGCTCCTGATGCTGTCGAAGGACAAGCTGATCGAGATCATTCCCGACAAGGGCGCCTTCGTCTGCCAGCCCACCGTGGAGGAAGCGCGCGAGGTGTTCGCGGTGCGCCGCATCCTCGAGCGCGAGGTGGTGCGGCTGTTCATCGCCAACGCGCGGCCGCGCGACTACCAGGCGCTCGACCAGCACATCCGCTTCGAGCGCAACGCGCTGCGCCAGACCACCACCATGGGCACGGTGCGCGAGAAGCTGCTGGGCGACTTCCACGTCGCGCTGGCCGAGGCCACGGGCAACCACACGCTGGCCGAGCTGGTGCGCGAGCTGGTCGCGCGCAGCTCGCTGATCGCGATGCTCTACCACTCGTCGAACGATCCGCACTGCTCGTCCGACGAGCATGCCGACTTCCTGCGCATCTGCCGCACCGGCGACGTGGAGGCCGCCGTGAACTGCATGATCGAACACCTCGACCGCATCGAGGCCAGCCTCGAGCTCGGCACCGGCAAGCCCGACCGCCAGCTCGACCTGGTGAAGGCGCTGCTGGCCTGAGGAGCGCGCGCATGGCGGCCCACGACACCGGTCTCGCGCTTCGGCGCCTGCGGCTGCTGCGCGGCTTCAAGCAGAGCCATTTCGCGCAGCTCATGGGCGTGCACCAGGCCACGGTGTCGCGCTGGGAGCGCGGCGACCTGCCGCTGTCGAAGGCGCAGCAGGCGGCCGCGCACCGGCTGCTGGCCGCGGCGCGCGATCCTAGCCAGGACGCGGCGCTCAAGCGGCTGGTGGAGTCGTCCACGCGCAAGGTGCACCTGATCTGCGACCGCACGCACCGGCTGCTCGCGGCCTCTCCCGCGCGCCAGTCCGAATGGCGCGCCGACCCGGCCGAGTTCATCGGCCGCTCGCTGATCGGCTATGCCTCGCAGGAGATCCTCGCGGCCGAGGCCACGCTCGCGGACCGCGGCTGGCACGAGGGCGAGCTGGCCACGCTCGAGATCGCGACCGCCGGCACGCTCGACCCCGTGATCCCGATCCTGCCGGGCCGCGTGCTGTGGGAACGCATCGCGCTGGCCGACGGCAGCGCGGGCCGGCTCGTTACCACCATCGCCTGAGGGCGGACCGCCCCACGCATAACTTATGCGTGGACGGGGCGCGCGGCCTCGCGCTAGCCTCGCGGTTTCGAGAATCCCCATCGCAGGAAGGAAACCGTTCCCATGACCACCCTGGTCACCGGCAGCGCCGGCCATCTCGGCGAAGCACTGATGCGCCATCTGCGCGCGCACCCCGACACCCTGGGCGAGGCCCGCGGCATCGACCTGCTCGCCTCGCCCTTCACCGACCGCACCGGCTCCATCGCCGACCGCGGCTTCGTGCGCGAGTGCATGCGCGGCGTGCGCACCGTGCTGCACACCGCCACCCTGCACAAGCCGCACGTGGCCACGCATGCGAAGCAGGACTTCGTCGAGACCAACATCGCGGGCACGCTCGCGCTGCTCGAGGAGGCGGTCGCGGCCGGCGTGCAGGCCTTCGTGTTCACGAGCACCACCAGCAGCTTCGGCTCGGCGCTCACGCCGGCCGCGGGCGAGCCCGCCGCCTGGATCACGGAAGACGTGACGCCGATCCCGAAGAACATCTACGGCGCGACCAAGACCGCGGCCGAGGACCTGTGCCAGCTGTTCCATCGCGAGCACGGCCTCCACGCGATCGTGCTGCGCACCTCGCGCTTCTTCCCCGAGGACGACGACGATCCGCGCGCGCGCGAACGCCACTCGCTCGAGAACGCGCAGGCCAACGAGCTGCTGCACCGCCGCGCCGACATCGCGGACATCGTCGATGCGCACCTGTGCGCGGCACGGCGCGCACCGGCACTGGGCTTCGGCCGCTACATCGTCTCGGCCACCACGCCCTTCGCGCGCGACGAGCTCGAGCTGCTGCGCAGCGATGCGCCGGCCGTGCTGCGCCGGCATTTCCGGGACTGCGAGGCGCTCTACGAACGGCGCGGCTGGACCCTGCCCGCGCAGCTCGACCGCGTGTACGTGAACGAACGCGCGCGGCGCGACCTGGGCTGGGCGCCGAAGCACAACTTCGCGCAGGTGCTGCAAAGCCTGCGCGAGGGCCGCGATTTCCGCAGCGACCTGGCGCACGCCGTGGGCAGCAAGGGCTACCACGCGCAGCGCTTCGAAAACGGTCCCTACCCCGTGGCCTGAACCCGCCGCGGCACGGCCTCCGGCCCACTCGGGCCCTCCGGGTTTTCCTCAGTCCGGATTGCCGCATAAATTGTATACAGTTTCGCGTACACCAGATGCGGTGGACGCGCCCGACGACTGCGCGCCGCACCTCTCCCTGTCTTTCTCTCATTGCCGCAGCAGGAGATTCACGATGACGGCCGACTCCCTTTCCTCAGTCCATCCGGTGGACCAGCGCCTGCCCGCCGGCAAGCTCACCGCCCTGGGCCTGCAGCACGTGCTGGTCATGTACGCGGGCGCGGTCGCGGTCCCGCTGATCGTGGGCCGCGCGCTCAAGCTCTCGCCCGACGAGGTCGCGCTGCTGATCTCGGCCGACCTGTTCTGCTGCGGCATCGCCACGCTGATCCAGGCGCTCGGCGCCACGCAGTGGTTCGGCATCAAGCTGCCCGTGATGATGGGCGTGACCTTCGCCTCGGTGGCGCCCATGGTGGCCATCGCCAATGCCAACCCGGGCCAGAACGGCGCGCAGCTGCTGTTCGGCGCCATCATCGGCGCGGGCATCGTCTCGATACTGATCGCGCCCTTCGTGAGCCGCATGCTGCGCTTCTTCCCGCCGGTGGTCACGGGCACCATCATCGCGGTGATCGGCATCAGCCTGATGCGCGTGGGCATCAACTGGATCTTCGGCAATCCCGTGGGCCCGACGGCGCCCGCGCTGGTCGACCCGGTCTACGCCAAGTGGCTGGCCGAGGTGACCTCGCCCGGCAGCTCCATCCCCGCCGTGCCGAAGGGCTTCGCGATCATGCCCACCGTGCCCAACCCCAAGTACGCCGACCTCTCGGGCCTGGGCGTGGCCGCGCTGGTGCTGGTGTCGATCCTGCTGATCGTGAAGTACGCCAAGGGCTTCGTCGCCAACATCTCGGTGCTGCTGGGCATCGTCATCGGCGCGGTCGTGGCCTCGCTCACCGGCCTCATGACCTACGAGAAGGTCGGCAAGGCCGCGTGGTTCGACATCGTGCTGCCCTTCCACTTCGGCATGCCGCAGTTCGACCCGATCCTGATCCTCACGATGACGCTGATCATGGTGGTGGTGATGATCGAATCGACCGGCATGTTCCTCGCGCTCGGCGAGATGACCGAGCGCAGGATCTCGCAGCAGGACCTCGCCAAGGGCCTGCGCACCGACGGCCTGGGCACGCTGATCGGCGGCATCTTCAACACCTTCCCCTACACCAGCTTCTCGCAGAACGTGGGCCTGGTCGCCGTCACCGGCATCAAGAGCCGCTATGTCTGCGTGGCCGGCGGCATCATCCTGATCGTGCTGGGCCTGCTGCCGAAGATGGCGGCGCTGGTGGAGTCGCTGCCCACCGTGGTGCTCGGCGGCGCGGGCCTCGTGATGTTCGGCATGGTGGCCGCCACCGGCATCCGCATCCTCTCGGGTGTGGACTTCAAGCACAACCGCCACAACGCGATGATCGTCGCGGTCTCGATCGGCGTCGGCATGATTCCGCTGATCGCGCCCAACTTCAAGCAGTGGATGCCGCATGCGATCCACTCGCTGATCGAGTCGGGCATCCTGCTCGCATCGATCGCGGCGGTGCTGCTGAACCTGTTCCTCAACGGCGCGAAGCACGACGAGCAGGCGGTGATCGCGGCCGCCAAGCATGCGGATGCGCACTGAGCCGCTGCACGCCACGACGAACGAAGGGGCCGACGGCCCCTTTTTTCATGCAGCGCGCACGGCCTCTGCTAGACCGCGTGCGCCGGCACGCCGCGCTGCGAAGCATGCCAGCCGAGCAGCCGCTCCTCGGCCAGCTCGATCCCCTTGAACAGCACCACGCCGAGCACGCACAGCAGCGCGAGCGCGACGAACACGGTGGAGGTATCGAAGCTGCCCTGCGCCACCAGGATCACGTGGCCCAGACCCGATTCGCCGGCCACGAACTCGCCCACGATGGTGCCCACCAGCGCGAAGGACACGCCGACCTTCATGCCCGCGAACAGGCTCGGCAGCGCATTGGGAAAGCGGATCTTCCAGAGGATGCGCCCGCGCGTGGCCTTGTTGACCCGCGCCATGTCGAGCATGTCGGGGTCGGTGGAACGCAGCCCCAGCACGCAGTCGATCAGGATCGGGAAGATCGCGATCAGCATCGCGATCGCCACCTTGGGCAGCGCGCCGGTGCCCATCCAGATCACGAACAGCGGCGCGAGCGCGACCTTGGGCACGGCATTGAGCGCCACCAGCAGCGAGTAGAGCGTGCGGTCGAGGAAGCGCGAATAGACGATGCCGATGGCCGCGGCCACGCCGAGCACCACGGCCAGCACGAAGCCGTACAGGGTGGTGAGCAAGGTGTCGAGCGTCTCGCGCAGCAGGTAGCCGGGCTGCGCGAGGAACTGCCCGATGATCTTCGAGGGCGCGGGCAGCAGGAAGTCGCGGATGCCGAGCAGACGCACGCACGCCTCCCAGGCCACGAGCAGCACGGCGAGCGTGAGCAGGGCCTGGCGGCTGCGCTCGGTGTGGTTCCAGAGTGTCTTCATGGTCAGTAGGCGCCCAGTTCGCGGAAGGTTTCCTTGATGCGCGACACGTAGGCCGCGAACTCGCGCGTCTCGCGCACGTCGAGGCCGCGCGGCCGCTCGAGCTCGATCGGCAGGATGTCGGCGATGCGACCGGGTCCGCGCGCCATCATCACCACGCGCCCGCCGAGGTACACGGCCTCGGTGATCGAATGGGTGATGAAGATCACCGTCTTGCCGGTCGCCATCCAGGTGCGCTGCAGCTCCGCGTTGAGCGCATCGCGCGTGAAGGGGTCGAGCGCGCCGAAGGGCTCGTCCATCAGCAGCAGCTGCGGATCGAGCAGCAGCGCGCGGCAGATCGACACGCGCTGGCGCATGCCGCCCGAGAGCTCGCGCGGATAGCGGTCCATGAAGTCGGCCAGGCCGAACAGGGCCAGCAGTTCGCGCGCGCGCGGCGCATGCCGTGCACGCTCGAGACCGTGGAACTCGGCGGCCGCCAGCACGTTGTCGAGGATGCTGCGCCATTCCAGCAGCAGGTCGCGCTGGAACACCACGCCCATGTTGTCGGGTGGCTCGGTGATCGGCACGCCGTCGAGCGCGAGCCGGCCGCTGGTGATCGGCTCGAGCCCGGCGATGCAGCGCATCAGCGTGCTCTTGCCGCAGCCGCTCGGGCCCACGATCGAGACGAACTCGCCGCGCGCGACGCCGAGGCGCACGTCCTGCAGCGCGGTGATCGGCTTGCGGCCGGACTGGTAGACCTTGTGGAGGCCGTCGATCGACAGGAAATCGGCCACGTGGGGGGCTCCGCGCGCGGGCGCTTCAGACGGAAAGGAGCGCATTGGTGTAGTAGTCGGAGGGTTTGCGGCCCGGCTTGATCTGGCCGGTCTGTTCCATCGAGCGGATCGCCGCGGCCCAGTCGGCGTCGGACTGCTGGCCGATCGGCAGGTTCTTGTCGCCCGGGCTCTGGAAGAACGGGCGGTAGGCCACGAGCTGTCCCTTGAGCACCTCGGGGTCGAGGCGCGCATTGGGCCGCTGCGCCACGATGGCGGCCACCGCCTCGTCGATGTGGTTGTCGTGGATGTACTGCCAGGCGCGCAGCTGCACGCGCGTGAACTTCGCGATCGCGGCCTGCTTCGATTCGATCGCCTTCGGCGTCGTGGCCAGCCCGTAGCTCGGAAAGCTGATGCCGCTGTCGGCCAGCAGCAGCGCGCTGGCCTTGCGGGTCTTCAGCACCATCGGCTGGCCGAACGGGGCCTGCGACATGAAGCCGTCGCTGTTGCCCGAGGCATAGGTCGAGATCATCGCGCTGGGCGTGACCATCACCAGCTCGATGCTGCTCTTGCTCATGCCGTTGGCCTTGAGGAAGGGCTCGATGAACGGCGCCCACGGGCTGGTCGTGAAGCACACGATCTTCTTGCCCGCGAGCTCCTTCGGCGACTTCACGCCCTGCGCCGCGTCGGTCATGACGGCGAGGTCGCCGGTGCGCGCGAAGCCGGCGATCGAGACCAGCTCGAGCCCGTTCTCCTTCGCCACCGCCATGGTGCCGAGCGCCACCTGGCCCACGTCGACCTGCCCCGCCGCGAGCAGCTGCAGCGTCGAGATGGTGCCGGTGCCGTCCTGCACCTCGACCTCCAGGCCCTCGTCCTTGAACCAGCCCTTCTGCTGGGCCAGGTGCACCGCGCCGTGCATGCCCCAGGGCGAGAAGTCCATGCGCACGCGCAGCTTGGTGGCCCCCTGCGCCTGCGCCGTTCGCAGGCCGAGGGACAGCGCCGGGAGCGCGGCCATCGCCGCGAGGCCTTGGGTCAACGTACGTCTTTTCATCGCTTACCTCTGCTTCTTCGTCATGGGGTGGTGGGGGAATCGCGGGAGCGGCGCGGTGCTTCAGTCCGCCGTGCCGGCGCGCAGTGCCTGGGTTTGCGCGGCATCGAGGCGGCCGCTGGCCGGATCGACCACCGCGCGGTAGTGCCGGCGCACGAAGTCGGCCGAGAGCTTGTGGTCCCAGACGTCGCGCTCGATCTCTTGCGCGGGGCGCAGCAGCGGATCGCCGAAGCCACCGCCACCGGGTTGCGTGTGCGTCACCACGCTGCCTCTTGCAATGCGCATGCCAACCTTGCTCGCGAGCTCGATGGTTTCACCGTCGTGCTGCAGCCGATTCGAGGCCGACTTCGCGGGCAGGCCGCCCTGCAGGCCGTAGGGCTGGAACTTCATGCGGTCGGCGCGCAGCTGCAGCAGCACGTCGTCGGCCAGCACGCGGTAGCTGCGCCGGATGCCGAGGCCGCCGCGGTAGCGGCCGGCACCGCAGGAGTCGGGCTCGAGCTCGTAGGCCTCGACGCGCACCGGATGCTGCGCCTCCAGCGTTTCCACCGGCGTGTTCGAGAGGTTCTGCGAGGCATTGGTGATCGCCTCGATGCCGTCGGAACCGGGGCGGCCGCCCCAGGCGCCGCAGATCATGTCGACGATGATGTAGCCGCTGCCGTCGTCCTTCTTGCCCGAGAGGCAGACCACGGTGTTGCCGCCCTCGCCCGCGGCGGGAATGCGGTCGGGCACCACCTGGGCCAGCGCGCCGAGCATCGCGTCGAACACGCGGTAGCCGGTGAGCGCGCGCGCCGCGACCGCGGCCGGCTCGATCGGGTTGAGCACGGTGCCTTCGGGCACGTGCACCTCGATGCAGCGGAACACGCCGGCGTTGTTCGGCACGTCGCCCTTCAATGCGCAGCGCACGCTGAGGTAGGTGCAGGACTTGGTGTACGACAGCGTCGAGTTGATCGCCGCGCGCACCTGCGGCGAGGAGCCGGTGTAGTCGACGCTGACGCGGTCCTCGTGCACCGTGAGCGCGACGCGGATCGGGATCGGCTCGGGCGAGAGGCCGTCGTCGTCGATGAAGTCCTCGAAGTGGAAGGTGCCCTTGGGCCAGCGGCGGATCTCCTCGCGCGTGAGCCGCTCGGCATAGTCGAGCAGTTCGGCGAAGTAGCGCCGCGCGTCGTCGCGGCCATAGCGGTCGAACAGCGCCGTGAGCTCGCGCACGCCCACCTGCGAGGCCGCGTACTGCGCGCGCAGGTCGCCGAGCACGCGGTCGGGCACGCGCACGTTCTGCGCGATCACGCGCTCCATGATGTCGTTGACCGTGCCGCGTTCGTAGAGCTTGACCACCGGGATGCGCAGGCCTTCCTGGTAGACCTCGGTCGAGTCGCTGGCGTTCGAGCCGGGCACGCGGCCGCCCACGTCGGTGTGGTGGCAGATGACGACGCAGAAGCCCTCGAGCTCCTCGCGGTAGAAGAAGGGCACGAACATGAAGATGTCCGGCAGGTGCATGCCGCCCTGGTAGGGATCGTTGACGATCACCGCGTCGCCCGGCGCGAGCGCATCGCCGTAGCGCTTGCGCACCTCGGCCATGGCCTCGGGGATGGCGCCCAGGTGCAGCGCGATGGTCTTGGCCTGCGCGATCATCTGGCCGTGGCGGTCGCAGATCGCGGCCGAGTAGTCCATCACGTCCTTGACGATCTCCGAGCGCGCGGTGCGCAGCACGGTGTAGGCCACTTCGTCGACGATGGAATCCATCGCGTTCTTGACCACCGCGAAGGTGATCGGGTCGATGGCGCGGTTCATGCCGGTATCTCCTGGAGGTCGATGACGATGTTGCCGATGGCATCGGCGCGCGCGCTGCAGTGCGGCGGCACGACGATGGTGGTGTCGTAGGACTCGACGATCAGCGGCCCCTGCACCGGCGCGGCACCGAGGCTGGCGCGCGGGACCACGGGCGTCGAAGCGGGCGCCTCGCCGGGCGCGAAGCTCACGAGGCGTTCGCCCTGCGTGCCCTGCAGCGCGGTCGCGTCGACGCGGCACTTGGCGAAGTCGAGCCGGAAGTCGCTGCGGCCATGGGCGCTGACGCGCAGGTTGACCAGCTCGAGCGGCTCGTCGCTGCTGTAGCCGAAGGTCTGCTGGTAGAGCGCATGGAAGTCGCGCGCCAGTTGCTCGAGCACGGCCGTGTCGAGCGTGCCCGCGGGCAGCGCCACGGTGAGTTCCGAGCTCTGGCCGAGGTAGCGCAGGTCGGCGAAGCGCTCCACGCGCACCGCGTCGGCCGCGTAGCCTTCGGAGGCCAGCACCGTGAAGCCCTGGTCGGCGAGCACCGCGGTGGCGCGTGCCAGCGCGGCCGGTTCGCAATCGGCCAGCGGGCGCAGCACCGCCTTCACGAAGTTGTGCTCGGCGTCGGCCGAGAGCATGCCGGCCGAGCAGAAGACGCCGGCCATGATCGGTGCGATCACTCGGCGGATGCCGAGCAGCCGCGCCACCGCCACCGCATGCAGCGGGCCGCCGCCGCCGAAGGCGATCATCGACATGTCGCGCGGATCGCGGCCGCGCTCCACCGTCACCGCGCGGATCGCGCGCGCCATGTTCACGTTGGCGACCTGGCGGATGCCGTGCGCCGCGGCGAGGCGGTCGAGCTTCAGCGGCCCGGCCACGTGGGCATCGATCGCCCGCGCCGACAGCTCGGGCGAGACCGGCAGGCTGCCGCCCGCGAGCGCTTGCGGATTGAGGTAGCCGAGCACCATGTTGGCGTCGGTCACGGTCGGGCGCTCGTTGCCGTTGCCATAGCAGGCCGGACCCGGCGAGGCACCGGCCGATTCGGGGCCGACGCACAGCAGGCCGCCGCCGTCGATCCAGGCGATCGAGCCGCCGCCCGCGCCCACCTCGGCGATGTCGATCGCGGGCACCTTGAGCACGTAGCCGCCGCCCTTGACGAAGCGGCTCGGCGCGCTGATGCCGTCGCGGAACTCGTACTCGTTGGTCAGCGAGGGCTGGCCGCCGACGATGACCGAGGCCTTGGCGGTGGTGCCGCCCATGTCGAAGACGATCAGGTCGTCGTCGCCGCCCATCGCGCCGATGCGCGCGGCGCCGGCCACGCCGCCCGCCGGGCCCGAGGCCACGGCGAACACCGGCTTCTCGGTCGCGGAGGCGATGCCCATCATGCCGCCGTTGGAGGCCATCACCTGCAGCGAGGCATCGACGCCCATGTCGCGCAGGTCCTTCTTCAGGCGCGCGAGATAGGTCTTCATCGCGGGCAGGATGTAGGCGTTGACCACCGTCGTGCTGGTGCGCTCGTACTCCTTGATCTCGGGCAGCACCTCGCACGACACGCTCAGCAGCAGCTCGGGAAAGCGCGCCTGCAGCGCGGCCTTGGCCTGGAGCTCGTGCGCCGGGTTGATGTAGCTGTTGAGGAAGCACAGCGCGACCGCGTTCACGCCGTCGGCCACCAGCTCGCCGGCCTGCTCGAGCAGGTGCTCGACGTCGAGCGGCACGACCACCTCGCCGCGCGAGCCCATGCGCTCGCGCACGCCGCGGCGCCAGCGGCGCGTGGCCAGCGGCTGCGGCTTCTGCCAGCCGAGATCGAACATGGTGGGCGTGCGGATGCGGCCGATCTCCAGCACGTCGCGGAAGCCCTCGGTGGTGAGCACGCCGGTGTTGGCGCCGACCTTCTGCAGGATGGTGTTCGACGCGGTGGTGGTGCCGTGCACGATCTCGGCGATGTCTCCCGGCGCGATGCCGGCCTGGTCGATCAATGCGCGCAAGCCGTTGACGATGGCCTTGCCGAGGTCCTCCGGCGTGGTGGACGTCTTGTTGACGAAGAGCCGGCCGTCGGGCATCGCGAGCACGATATCGGTGAAGGTTCCTCCGATATCGCATCCGACGCGCACGCCTTTGCTTCGCTGTGGTGCAGAACCCATTGTGATGCTCCGTTCTAGCGGGGTTGGACGATAATGGGACCAGCCTTAACTAACTAACTGGCTAGTACCATTGAGGGCGAAATATAGGAGCCGTGACCGCACGGTGTCAACCTTTGTTTTGCATCTTTTTCGCGCCCGCGCCGGAAGTAGACTCGCGGCCTCGGTGGTGCCTCGCCGACATCAGGACCCATGACACACGACACAAAGACGCCCAAGCCGCGGCAGCGCAATGCCGTGGCAACGCGAGACCGGATCTTGAAGATCGCGAGCAAGGAGTTCGCCGCGCACGGCTACGACGGCGCGCGCATCGACGCGATCGTGGCCCGCTGCAAGATCAGCAAGAACCTCGTCTATCACTACTTCGACAGCAAGGAGGCGCTGTTCATCGAGGTGATGGAGCGCGCCTACGGCGCGATGCGCGAACGCCAGAACGAGCTCGCGCTCACGGGCGAGGACCCGGTGCGCGACATGCGCGAGCTGGTCGAGAAGACGGTGCAGCACTTCATCGACCAGCCCGAGTTCCACCAGCTGCTGTCGACCGAGAACCTGCACAAGGCGGTGCACATCCGCAAGTCGAAGGTGATCTCGGAGATGTTCAACCCGCTGCGCACCGCGCTGTCGACCATCCTCGAATCGGGCAAGCAGAAGGGCGTGTTCCGCCGCGATGCCGACTGGGTCGACCTCTATGTCTCGATCTCGGGCCTGGGCTCGTACTTCATCACCAACCGCTACACGCTCTCGTACGTGCTCGACGTCGACCTCGGCGCGGCGGACCGCCAGCAGTCGCGGCTCAGGCACGCCTCGGACATGGTGATCAGCTACCTCTGCGACCGCAGCGGCGAAGCCGCATGAGGTCCGCTCAGATCATCGCCAGCGCCGTCTTGCGCTTCGGCGGCGGATGCAGCCGGTCGAGCTTCGCGAGCACGCCGGCATCGAGCGCCAACGAGGCCGCCGCGAAGTTCTCCTTCAGATGCGCGCTGCCCACCGCCTTCGGAATCGCCGCCACGCCCGGCCGCGCGATGACCGCGGCCAGCGCGAGCTGGGCCGCGCTCACGCCCAGCTCCGCCGCGAGTTCGGCGAGCCCCTCGTCGCCGGCCAGCGCGCCCTGGTCGATCGGGCTGTAGGCCATCAGCGGGATGCCGCGCTCGCGCTGCCAGGGCAGCAGGCTGAACTCGGGACCGCGCTCGCCGAGCGACAGGTAGACCTGGTTCGCCGCGCACGCGGGGCCGCCCTGCCCCAGCGGCGCCAGCTCCTCCATGTCGTCGGTGTCGAAGTTGCTCACGCCCCAGCGCGCGATGCGCCCGCGCGCCACCAGCGCCTGCAGGGCGTCGACGGTCTCGGCCAGCGGATGGCTGCCGCGCCAGTGCAGCAGGTAGAGGTCGATGGCATCGAGGCCCAGGCGCTTCAGGCTGCGCTCGCAGGCCTCGGGCGTGCCGCGCCGGCTCGCGTTGTGCGGATAGACCTTGCTGACGATGAAGAGCTCGTCGCGCCGCACCTCGCTGGCGCGCAGCGCCTCGGCCACGGCCTGGCCCACCACGGTCTCGGCGCCGCCCTCGCCGTACATCTCGGCGGTGTCGATCAGCCGGTAACCGAGCGCGATGGCCTCGCGCACCGCGGCCACCTCGGCCTGGCGGCGGCCCGCGGCCTCGCCCATGCGCCAGGTGCCCAGCCCGAGCACGGGCATCTCGTTGCCGTTGCCGGCGCCTTGGGGAAAGGAGAGTGTTCGCATCGGGCCATGCTAGCGCCGGCCGAATGCCACACGCGGACTACTTGAATTCCTCGGCCGCGATGCCGAGCTTGCGCAGCTTGTCGAACAGGGTCTGGCGCGCGATGCCCAGGGCGCCCGCGGTGGCCGGCTGGTCGCCCTGGTGCTGGCGCAGCGCCTCGACGATGACGGCGCGCTCGAAGGCCTCCACCTGCTGCGGCAGGGCCTGCGGCAGCACCTCCTCGTCGCTCGCGCGCAGCAGCGTGAGCCGCTCGCCGAGCAGGCCCAGCACGAAGCGGTCGGCCACGTTGCGCAGCTCGCGCACGTTGCCGGGCCAGGCATAGGCCATCAGGTCGGCGAGCTGGGCATGGCTGGGCACCGGCGCGGGCCGGTCGTATTTCTTCGCGGCCTGCAGCGTGAAATGCTCGAACAGGAGCGGGATGTCCTCGCGCCGCTCACGCAGCGGCGGCAGCTCGATGAACGCCACGCCGATGCGGTAGTAGAGGTCGGCGCGGAATTTCTGCCGGTCGCTCAGCGCCTTCAGGTCCTCCTTGCTCGCGGCCACCACGCGGCAATCGAAGGGGATCGGCTTGTTCGAGCCGATGCGCTCGATGCTGCGCTCCTGCAGCGCGCGCAGCAGCTTGATCTGCACCGCCATCGGCATGCTCTCGATCTCGTCGAGGAACAGGGTGCCGCCGCTCGCGTATTCGAACTTGCCCACGCGCGTACGGTTGGCGCTGGTGAAGGCGCCGGCCTCGTGGCCGAACAGTTCGCTCTCGGCCAGCGCCTCGGGCAGGCCGCCGCAGTTCAGCGGCACGAAGTGCTCGCGCCGCCGCTCGCTGTGGTCGTGCAGGCAGCGCGCCACCATCTCCTTGCCGGTGCCGGTCTCGCCGTAGATCAGCACGTCGGCCGAGGTGCCGGCCAGGGTCATCACATTGCGCCGCACCCGCTGCATCTGGGCCGAGCGGCCGATCAGCACCGACTGGATGCCGTTCCAGTTGTCGAGCGCCTCGCGCAGGCTGCGCACCTGCAGCGCCAGCTGCCGCCGCTCGATCGCATGCCGCACGATGGCCACCAGCCGCTCGGTGGTGAAGGGCTTCTCGATGAAGTCGTAGGCGCCGTCGCGCATCGCCGCCACCGCCATCGCGATGTGGCCATGGCCCGTGACCAGGATCACCGGCAGCTCGGGATCGATGCCGCGCACCTCCACCAGCCACTCGGTGCCGCTCATGCGCGGCAGCCGCACGTCGCACACCACCACCGCGGGCACGCCGAAGGCGATGTGCGGCCGCACCCGCTCCACGCTCGCGAAGGCCTCGACCTCGAAGCCCGCCAGGCTCAGCATCTGCGCGGTGCTCAGGCGCACGTCGTCGTCGTCTTCGACGAGCAGCACGCGGATGGCGGAGGCTTCGTTGGCGGGCGGTGGTGTCATGGGTGGGCGTGGGGGCTGGCGGCCGGCAGGTCGACGACGAAGTATGCCCCGCCGCCCTCCCGGTTGTCCGCCCGCAGGCCGCCGTTCATGGCGCGCACGAGCTGCGCGCACAGCACGAGGCCGAGCCCCAGCCCCGAACCCGCGGGCTTGGTGGTGACGAAGGGCTCGAACAGCTTCGGCACCACGTCGTCGCGGATGCCGGGCCCGGTGTCGCTCACGGTCAGCACCGCGCGGCCGTCCTCGCTGAGCCGCCCCTGCAGGCGCAGCACGCGCTGCGGCATGTGCTCCATGGCCTCGATCGCGTTGCGCATCAGGTTCACCAGCACGCTGCCGAGCGCGGCCTCGTCGGCCATCACGGCGAGCTGCGGCGGCTCGATGTCGACCTCGACCTGCACGCCGTGCTTCTGCTCGGCGCCGGCGACGATCACGCGCGCATCGTCGATCGCGGCGGCCAGCGCCACGGGCGAGGGCCCGAGCTGGTTCTTGTGCGAGAAGGTCTTGAGCTGCGCGGTCAGCCGCGCGAGCCGGTCGACCATGTCGCGGATGCGCTTGAGGTTGCCGCGCACCTCGTCGTGGCGCTCGTGGTCGAGCAGGATGGCCGCGCTCTCCGACAGCGTGCGCATCGCGGTCAGCGGCTGGTTGAGTTCGTGCGCGAGGCCGGCCGACATCTGGCCCAGCGCGGCCATCTTGCCGGCCTGCACCAGCTCGTCCTGCGCGGCGCGCAGCTGCGCGGTGCGCGCCGCCACCATCGACTCGAGGCCGTCGTGCGCGGCCTGCAGCGCGGCCTGGTTGGCGAGCTTCTGGCGCTCGGCGCGGCGGCGCTGCCACAGCGTCACGCCCAGCAGCAGCAGCGCGACCATGCCGAGCGCGGCGGTCATCGCGGCATTGCGCGCGGCCACGCGCAGCGGCGCCATGTCGTCGAGCGTGAGCAACTGCCACGGCGCGTTGCGCAGGGTACGGCTGGCGACGAGCCGGTCGGCGCCCTCCACGCGGATCAGCTGCACGCCCGGCGCCAGCGCCTCCAGCCGCTGCCAGCGCAGCGGCGCGAGCGCGGCCTCGCCATAGGGCCGCGAGCGCAGCACCTCGGCGCGCTGCAGCGCGTCGAGCGGCAGCAGCGGCCGGAACTTGAGGTCGTCGCGCGTGGCGAGGATCACCACGCCGCGCTGGTCGACCACCACCACGTCGCCCGGCAGCTTGCGCCACGCGGCCTCGTTGTCCTCGAGGTTGATCTTCACCGTGACCACGCCGGGCACGGAGCGCTCGCGGCGCAGCGCGTACGAGAGGTAGTAGCCGGGCCGGCGGCTCGTGATGCCCACGCCGTAGAAGCGCCCGCGCCCCTGGGCCAGCGCATCGATCATGTAGGGCCGGAACTCGTAGTGCTGGCCCAGCGTGGTGCCGGGCCGGTCCCAGTCGGAGGCCGCGAGCGAGGTGCCGCCGGCATCGAGCACGTAGAGCATCTCGGCGCGCGCGGTGGCGTTCACGCCCGCGAGGTAGCGGTTGGCGGCGTCGCGCAGCGAGGCGTCGGCCGGCGCGTTCAGCAGCGCGGGCACCACCGGCGTCATCTCGAGCAGCGCGGGCAGGTAGTCGAAGCGCGTGAGCTCGGCGTCGAGCCCGGTGGCGACCATGTCGAGCCGGTGCTCGGCGGCCTCGCGCAATCGCGCCAGGCCGGCCTGCATGGAGAGGTGGTGGCCGACCAGGGCGGACAGCGCCACCAGCACGAGCGCGGCGCACCAGCGCACCACCGCGCGCCGGGTGCGGGGACGGAAGGTCACGGTGGAAGTCTCCATGGAAGGGCGCGCCGCTCCGGTTCGATTCTGGGGCGCAGGTTAATGCAGATTGCGAAGCCGCAAGGCAGGACGCCCGCGCGAGGCGGGCGTCCGAGGAAAGACCGGCGCGAACGCCGGCCCCGATCAGCGCCCGCTGCCCGCGGGCATGTGCGCTTCCTTGGCGTCGAGCACCAGCTCGGGCTCGTCGGCCTCGGCGCCGCTGCCCTGGTTCAGCTGGCTGGTCAGGCGCTCGGTGTCGAGGTCGCCGGTCCACTTCGCGACCACCATGGTGGCCACGCCGTTGCCGATCAGGTTGGTCAGCGCGCGCGCTTCCGACATGAAGCGGTCGATGCCCAGGATCAGCGCCAGGCCCGCCACCGGCACGTGGCCCACGGCCGAGAGCGTGGCCGCCAGCACGATGAAGCCGCTGCCGGTCACGCCGGCCGCGCCCTTCGAGGTCAGCAGCAGCACCAGCAGCAGCGTGATCTGCTGGGTGATCGACATCGGCGTGTTGGTGGCCTGGGCGATGAACACCGCGGCCATGGTCAGGTAGATCGAGGTGCCGTCGAGGTTGAACGAGTAGCCGGTGGGAATCACCAGGCCGACCACCGACTTCTTGGCGCCGAGGTTCTCCATCTTGGCCATCATGCGCGGCAGCGCGGCCTCGCTCGAGGAGGTGCCCAGCACGATCAGCAGCTCTTCCTTGATGTACTTGATGAACTTCCAGATGCTGAAGCCGTGCGCGCGCGCGATCGCGCCGAGCACCACGAAGATGAAGAACAGGCAGGTGGCGTAGAAGGTCGCCATCAGCGCGCCGAGCTGCACCAGCGAGCCCACGCCGTACTTGCCGATGGTGAAGGCCATCGCGCCGAAGGCACCGATCGGGGCCACCTTCATGATGTAGCCGACGATGGTGAACAGCACGTGCGAGAACTTCTCGATGAAGTCGAACACCAGCGTGCCGCGGCCGCCGAAGCGGTGCAGCGCGAAGCCGAACATCACGGCGAAAAGCAGCACCTGCAGGATCTCGCCCTTGGCGAAGGCATCGACCACGGTGGTCGGGATCACGTTGAGCAGGAACTCGGTGGTCGAGGCCATTTTGCCCGGGCCGGTGTAGGCCGCGATCGACTTGGCGTCGAGCTGGCTCGGGTCCACGTTCATGCCGTGGCCGGGCTGCACGATGTTGATGATGACCAGGCCGACGATCAGCGCGATGGTGCTGACGATCTCGAAGTACAAGAGCGCGAGGCCGCCGGTCTTGCCGACCTTCTTCATGTCCTCCATGCCGGCGATGCCGACCACCACCGTGCAGAAGATGATCGGCGCGATGATCATCTTGATCAGCTTGATGAAGCCGTCGCCCAGCGGCTTCATCGCGGCGCCGGTGTCGGGATAGAAGTGGCCGAGCAGCACGCCGATGACGATGGCGGTGATGACCTGGAAGTACAGCGATCTGTAGAAGGGCTTGGGGGCGGATGCGGATACGTGGTCCACGGGAAATCTCCTTGAGGCCGGGGGCCGGCCGGGGCTGAACACTGGGATGGAAAGGGGTGCGCCCGACGGGCGCGGTCGGACGGGGTCAGCGCGCCGGCGCGCCGCCGCTCGGAGCGGGGCGTGCTGGCGAAGGGGGCCGCAAGGCCGGTCGGCTGAGGGTCATGGTTGTCTCCTGGGCTCGTTGTCGCCGGCTGCGCCGTCCGAAAAGGCGGCGCCGGCAGTGCAGAACACAGAGCAACGCACATGCCAGTCGAAACGGCACGTGAACCCGACTCAAGTCATTGATTTCATTGAAGAAAATCAGGGGCCAACGAGACCCCGCGCCGCGCTTCCGGACGCGGCCCGCGCGGGCCGTCCGGCGTTTCGGACGCACCCTTCAGGGAAAACCCTAGGCGCTGAATTCCGCGCGCAGCCCGCGCACCACCTGCTCGACCGTGGCCAGCCCGGCCACGCCGCCGACCGAATGCCCGGCGCTCCACAGGTCGGCCCAGCGCTGGATCACGGCGCCTTCGGAGCCGCCGCCGAAGCGCTGGCGCGCCTCCTGCACCGACACCGTCTCGTCGAGCGCCGCCGGATCGAGCCCGGCGTTCACCACCGAGGGACGCAGGAAGTTGGCCGGCAGGCCGGTGAAGGCGCGCGTGGTCATCACGTCGTCGAGCGAGCTCGCGGCCAGCATCTTCTTGTAGGGCACCGAGGCTAGGCTCTCTTCGGTGGCGATGAAGCGCGTGCCCATCGAGCCCAGGTCGCAGCCCAGCACGGTGGCCGCGCGCAGCGCCACGCCGTCGGGCAGGCCGCCGGCCAGCACCAGCGGGCCGTCGAAGAAGGCGCGCACCGCGCGCACGAAGGCGAAGGGATTGGCCCAGCCGGTGTGGCCGCCCGCGCCCGCGGTCAGCAGCACCAGGCCGTCGGCGCCGGCCTCGATGGCGCGCTCGGCATGGTGCACCGAGGCCACGTCGGCCAGCACCAGGCAGCCGCCGTCGTGCAGCGCGGGGATCACCGCCGCGGGCGAGCCCACGCTGGTGATCACGAGTTCGGCGCGATGGCGCACGATCAGCTCGACCTCGGCGCGCACGCGTGCCGGGTCGCGCCGCATGATCAGGTTGGGGCACCAGGGCGCATGCGCGGTGCCGGCATCGCGCGCCGCGGCCGCCTCGTCGTTGAGCCGCGCCATCCAGCCCGCGAAGGCCTCGAGCGATTCCGCATTGGCGGTCGGAAAGGCACCGACCACGCCGGCGCGGCAGGCGGCCGACACCAGTTCGATGCCCGACACCCGCAGCATCGGCGCGGCGATCGCGGGCACCGCCAGGCGGTCGAGGAAAGGCAGGCGCTGCGTCATGAGGGCTCCGATGCGGGGGACACGAGGGAAGGCAGGCGCGCGAGCGAGGCCCGCGCCTGCGCCAGCAGCTCGGCCACGATGGCCGCCAGCGGCTCGATGCGCCGCGCGAAGGCGATAGCCGGCCCGAGCGACACCATGCCGCGCTGCCAGTCGCCCTGCGCATAGCAGTGGTCGCGCGTCTGGCGGCCGTCGATCAGCGCGCCGAAGGCGGCGTGGTCGGCCGCGCCGGCGCGTTCGATCGCCTCGACCTCAAGCGCGGTCTCATTGCGCAGCACGCGCCAGGTGTTGCCCAGCGTGTGCAGCAGCCGCACGGTGGACTGCTCGTCGCAGTCGAGCAGGTGGCGCTTGTAGGCCGGATGGGTGGCGATCTCCTCGGCCACCAGGAAGCGGCTGCCGATCAGCACGCCGTCGAGCCCCTGCGCGAGCACGGCCGCGAGCTGGCGCCCATGGCCGATGCCGCCGGCCAGCACCACGGGCACGCGCAGTTGCTCGGCCGCCAGCGCGCCCAGCAGCATGGTCGGCAGCTCGTTGGCGCCCGGATGGCCGCCCTCCTCCATGCCGACCAGCGCCACCGCGTCGGCGCCCGCGCGCTCGGCCGCGAGCGCATGGCGCAGGCCCGGCGCCTTGTGGATCACCACCGCGCCGGCCGCGTGCAAGGTGCCGATCAGCTCGCCGGGCGCATAGCCCGCGGTCTCGAAGTGGCGCACGCCATGCGCGAGCGCGATCTCCATCCAGCGCCGCACCGCCGTGTTGGCCTCGGGCCGCTTCGAGAGCGTGAGGTTCACGCCGAAGGGACGCCCGCGCGTGAGTTCGCGGCACTGCACGAGCGCGGCCGCGAAGGCCGTGTCGTCGGCGAAGGAGCGCGGCGTGACGAAGCCCATGCAGCCGGCATTGACCAGCGCGGCCACGTAGCGCGCGTCGGAGAGCCACATCAGCCCGCCGCCGAGGATCGGATGGTCGATCCCGAACAGCTCGGTGATGCGGGTGCAAAAGAGCGGTGCCGTCATGGCCGCTCAGCCGCGCGCGCTGTCGAGCCGCGGCGCGCCGCCGAGCCCGCCAGGCGCCACGCCCGCCATCGGCACCGGATAGCGCGCGAGCGCGAGCGCCGCATCGCCTTCGAACTTGCCGCGCTGCGCGAACTGCGGCAGCGCCGCGAGCGCGGCCGGCTCCACCACCGGCGCCACCGGCACGTCATGCCGCTGCAGCAGCGCGAAAGCATCGTCGGCATCGAGCGCGGCCAGCGCCTGGGCCAGCCGCGCATTGATCGCCGGCGCCACCTTCTTGCGCGCGCCATGCGAGCGGAAGGCCGCGTCGCCATAGGGCGAGAGATCGAGCGCTTCGCACAGCCGGGCCCAGAAGTGGTCCTCGAGCGCGGCCACCGACAGGTGCCTGCCGTCGCGGCAGAGGAAGGCGCCGTAGGCCGCCTTCACCAGCGTGGCCTCGCGCTGCGCCTCCAGGTCCGCATCGCCCGACGAGCGCCAGGCGCCGAGGCGCGGATTCATCCAGTGCAGCGCGCAGTCGGCCAGCGCCACGTCGAGGTGCTGGCCCTGGCCCGTGTGCTGGCGCTGCAGCAGCGCGGCCAGCGTGGACGACAGCGCATACATCGCGCCGCAGAGGTCGGCCACCGGCAGGCCGAAGCTCTGCGCCGGACCGCCGCCGGGCACGCCCGAGACCGCGAGCACGCCGGCCGCGCCCAGGTAGTTGATGTCGTGCCCCGGCAGGTCGGCCCACGGCCCCTGCTGGCCATAGCCGCTGAGCGACACGTAGACCAGCCGCGGGAATTCCGCGCGCAGGCTGTCTGCATCGAGCCCCAGCCGCGCCATCACGCCGGGCCGGTACGACTCCACCACCACGTCGACCGTGGCGATCAGCGCGCGCACCTCGGCACGCTGGGCCTCGTCCTTGAGGTCGACCAGCAGGCTCTGCTTGCCGCGGTTCACGGCCTCGAACACGCCCGGCCCCATGCGCCGCACGTTGTCGCCATGCGGCGGGCGTTCGATCTTGATCACGCGCGCGCCGAGCTCGGCGAGGTTCTGCGTGAAGAAGGGGCCGGGCAGCAGTTCGCTGAAGTCGACCACCACGATGCCGGCCAGTGGCGGCGTTGCGACGTCCCGCGTCATGCCGGCACGCGCTCGATGATCACGGCGTCGAGCGGCAGCGCGCCCTCGCCCATCGCGCCCACCCAGACCGGGTTGAGGTCCATCTCCTCGATGCGGTCGGCATCCGCCACCACGAACTCCGACACGCGCAGCAGCAGCGCCTCGAGCGCCGCGAGGTCGGCCTTGGGCCGGCCGCGCGCGCCGTCGAGCAGCGCGAAGCTGCGGATCTCGCGCACCATCGCCGCCGCGTCGCGCGGGCCTATGGGCAGCATGCGCCGCGTCACGTCGCGCAGCACCTCGACGTAGATGCCGCCGAGGCCGAAGGTCATGACATGGCCGAACACCGGGTCGCGCGTGACGCCCACCATGAGCTCGGTGCCGCCGCGCGGCGCCATCTTCTCGACCAGCAGGCCATCGACCGTGGCCTCGGGATGGTGCTTCGCGGCCGCGGCCATGATCTCGCGCCAGGCTTCGGCGACCTGGGCCGCGTCCTGCAGTCCCACCTTCACGCCGCCGATGTCGGACTTGTGGACGATCTGCGCGCTCGCGATCTTCGCGACCACCGGGTAGCCCATGCCTTCCGCCAGCGCGCACGCCTGCTCGGCCGAGCTTGCGAGCCCTTGCGGCAGCAACGCGATGCCGGCTTGCTTCAACTGCGCCTTGGCCTGCGACTCCGACAGGCTGCGCGTGGCGAACTCGCCCTCGGGCGCGCGCGTCGGCAGCACCGGTCGCGCCTCGGGGTTCGACGGATTCGCGCGCTTCCAGCGCCCGTACTCGACCCAGCGCGCGATCGCCGCGATCGCCTTGTTGACCGAGCGCGGCGGCGCGAAGCCGGCCGCCACCAGCTTGCGGTAGCCCTCGCCGAGCCGGTCGCTCATCCAGATCGGCACGATCGGCGAGGCGCTGTCCTTCTGCGCATTGATGATGTTGTCGGCCATGCGCGTGGTGGTCTCGCCGTAGTCGAGCGCGATCGGCACGATGGTCAGGCCCGTGTGCGGATCGTTCGCCACGCAGCCCAGCGTGGTCTCGACCACGGTCTTGTCGCTGAGCACCATCGCCGTGGTGTCGACCGGGTTGCCGATGGCCGCGTAGTCGGGCAGCTTGGCGCGCAGCACCGCCGTGGTCTCGGGCGCGAAGCTGGCCAGCGTGAGGCCGGCGGCGCCCACCGCGTCGGCGGTCAGCGCGGCCGTGCCGCCCGAGGAGCAGTAGATGCCCAGCGCCTCCTGCGCCCCCGGCATGGCGCGCGCGAACAGCCAGGCGGTATCGACCAGCTCGTCGATGTCGTCGACCTCGATCACGCCGAACTGGCGGAACACCGCGCTGTTGACCTCGGCCGAGCCCGTGAGCGAGGCGGTGTGCGACTGCGCGGCCTTGCGCCCGTATTCGGAGCGGCCCACCTTGAGCCCGATCACGGGCTTGCCGTTGGCCGCGCAGCGCTGCACCGCGGCCGCGAACTTCGCGCCGTCCTTGATGCCTTCGAGCAGCGTGACCACCACCTTGATGTCGGGCGCGTCGGCCATGTAATTGATGAAGTCGGCCACCTGCAGGTCGACCTCGTTGCCGGTCGAAGCCCACAGGCCGATGCCGATGCCGCGCTCCATCGCCTGCATCACGTTGCGGCCCAGGCCGCCGCCCTGCGTGGCCAGGCCGATCGGGCCCTTCGTGAGGTCGTGCGGGAACGAGGGCGAGAAGGTCAGGCCCAGCCGATGGTTGACGTTGGTCAGCCCCGGGCAGTTGGGGCCGTACAGCCGCAGGCCGCCGCGCGCGGCGATCTCCTTCATGCGCTGCTGCTCGCGCTCGCCTTCCTCGCCGGCCTCGCCGAAGCCCGAACTGAGGATCACGGCGAAGCCCACGCCGCGCGCCGTGCATTCCTCGATCACGGCCAGCACGCCGCTCGCGGGCACCGCGACCACGGCCACGTCGGGCGTGGCAGGCAGCGCGGCCACGCTGGGCCAGCATTGGCGGCCGCGAAGCTCGGCCTTGGTGGGATTGACGAGGTAGACCTCGCCGTCGAATTCGGAGTGTTCGATCAGGTTGGTCAGCGTGCGCTCGCCGATGCTGCCTTCGCGCTCGGAAGCGCCGACCAGCGCGATGGAGCGCGGGCGGATCAGCCGCGCGATGTCGACCGGGCGCGTGTCCTGGGTGCCTTGCATTGCGGTGCTCCCCTCAGGCGATCGCCGACATGCCGAGGATCTCGCGCCCGACGATCAGCGTCTGGACCTCGGTCGTGCCCTCGGGAATGGTGCCGCCGCGGGTGTCGCGGAAGATGCGCTCGATCGGGTAGTCGGTGGAATAGCCGAGCCCGCCATGCACCTGCAGCGCCATGCTCGCGACCTCGTGCGCGGCCTCGGTGGCATAGAGCTTGGCGATCGAGCAGGCCATGCGCGCGTCGTCTGCGTTGGCGTCGAGTGCCGCGGCCGCGCGCAGCGCGAGCGCGCGCGCCGCCTCCACGCGCACCGTCATGTCGACGATGAGCTTCTGCACCAGCTGGAAGCTGCCGATCGGCTTGCCGAACTGGGTGCGCGTGCGCGCGTAGTCGATCGACAGCTCGAGCGCCGCGCGCGCGGCGCCGACCGCGCCCATCGCGATGTTCACGCGCGCGCCGTCCAGCCCCACCAGCATGCGCTTGAGCGCGCTGCCCTCCTCGCCCAGCAGGTTCTCGCGCGGCACCTTCACGTTGTCGAAGCTCAGCTCGGCGGTGCCGGTGCTGCGCAGCACCATGGTGTCGACGCGGCGCGCCTCGAAGGGCGAGACCTCGCGCTCCACGAGAAAGGTCGACAGCTGCCCCTGGCAGTCGGGGCTGAAGGTGCGCGCCACCACGATGCCGAAGTCGGCGAAGGCGCCGTTGGTGATCCAGAGCTTGCGGCCGTTGAGCACGTAGTGGTCGCCCTGCAGGTCGGCACGGGTCTGGATCTGCGCGATGTTCGAGCCGGTGCCGGGCTCGCTGATGGCGGTGAAGACGCGGCGCTCGCTCGCCAGCAGCGGCTCGAGGAACCTCTTCTTCTGCGCCGCCGTGCCCTCGCTCGCGATCTTGTGGATCGGCCCGTTGGTGATGTTGAGCATGGTGCGCAGCGACAGCCAGGTGTGGCCCGCCTCTTCCATCAGCATGGCCCAGGTCATCTGGTCCAGGCCCATGCCGCCCTCCGATTCGGGCAGACGGCCGCCGATGTAGCCGAACTGCGCGAGCTGCTTCAGGATCTCGAACGGGAAGGTCTTCTCCACGTCGTGCTTCGCCACCAGGGGCGCCACCTCGCTCTTCATGAAGCGCCGGATGCTGTCGCGCAGCAGTTCCTGGTCGGCGTCGGGGGTGAAATTCATCGAGATGTCTCCTGTGTGGCGTTGGATGGAAAGAGGACGCACGCCGGGCGCCCGGCCCTCGGTCTACGAGGCGCCGGGCTCCCGGGCGTTGCGGGGACGGAAGACCAGCGCCTGCACTTCCTGCAGGGCGGCCAGGAAAGGTTCGCGCTGCTGGCGCAGGCGGTCGGTGGGGCCGGCGACCGAGAGCGCGATCGGCTCCCCGCCCACGTAGCCGGCGACGGCCAGGGCCGAGAGCCCGTCGCCGCCTTCGTTCTCGACCCAGATCCAGCCCTGCTCGCGCGCCCGCGCCACCTGCGCCTCGAGGGCGGCGAGGTCGGTGATGGTTCCCTCGGCGAGCGGGCGCAGCGGCTTCAGGCGCAGCTGGCGCGCCGCCTCCTCGGGCGTGCCCAGCGCCAGCGCCGCCTTGCCGAGCGCCGAGACGTGCAGGCTCAGCTTGTCGCCGGGGTTCTGCATGTAGCGCAGCGGATGGCGGCCCTCGAAGAAGGCCAGCACCTTGACCACGCCGCCCTCGACGCGGCCGACCAGCCCGGTCTCGCCGGTCTTGTCGCGCAGCAGCTCGGCGGCTTCCGAGGCCACGGCATAGAGCGGGTCGCTGGCCGAGATCTCCCGGGCCACGGCCAGCAGCCGGGCGGTGGGATAGAAGCGCCGGCTGCGCGCGGTGCGCAGCAGGTAGCCGAGCTCGTGCAGCGTGTGCAGCAGGTCCGAGCAGCTGCTCTCGGGCAGGTCCATGAGCCGCGCCAGGTCGGAATTGGAGAGCTCGCGCTTTTCGCGCGCGAACAGCTCGAGCAGCGCCATGGTGCGGGCGGCGGCGGGGACGAGTGTGGGCATATTTCCTCCGATATTTCGTAGAGATCCACGAATATTAACGAAGGGACGGTCTAGAACTTCCATTGGTGACGGGCAGTTTCTTCCGATACGGGTTTTTCGGCATCGGCGGATTTCCTCTTGTTTTTCTACGAATGGTCGAAGTATATTGCGATTACTCGTAGACAAACGAGACCCAAAACAAACCCGGAGACAAGGCATGCAGAAGTTCTGGAAGACAGCATTCGTGGGGCTGGCGGCGGTGTCCGCCCTGCTCGGCGGCCCCGCCCGGGCGGCCGGCGAGGCCTGGCCCGCCAAGCCCATCACCTTCGTGGTGCCGTTCACGCCGGGCGGCATCACCGACAACACCTCGCGCGTGCTCGCGAAGATCGTGGGCGACAAGCTGGGGCAGCCGGTGGTGGTCGACAACCGGCCCGGCGCGGGCGGCTCGATCGGCGTGGAGGCGGCCTCGCGCCAGGCGCCCGACGGCTACACCATGATCTACGGCACCCAGGGCACGCAGGCGGCCAACCTCGCGCTCTACAAGAACATCCGCTACGACCCTGTGAAGGACTTCGTGCCGGTGCACGCCATGTCCGAGACGCCGCTGATCCTGGTGATCAACCCGAACCGGCCGTTCAAGACCGTGCCCGAGCTGATCGCCTACGCCAAGGCCAATCCCGGCAAGCTCAACTTCGGCTCGGCCGGCCCGGGCACCGGCACGCACCTGACGGCCGAGCTGTTCCAGGTCGCCACCGGCATCAAGATGACCCACGTGCCCTACAAGGGCAGCAGCCCGGCGCTGACCGACCTGATGGCCGGCAACCTCGACCTGATGTTCGACTACCCGGTGGTGGTCATGCCCTTCGTGCAGGCCGGCAAGCTCAAGCCGCTCGCGATGACCGGCCGCGCGCGGCTGTCGGTGATGCCCGAGGTGCCCACCGTGGGCGAACTCGGCTTCCCGCGCGCCGAGTCCTCGGCCTGGAGCGCGGTCTTCGTGCCCGCGAAGACGCCGCCCGAGGTCGTGAAGAAGCTAGGCGATGCGATCGCGCTGGCCATCGTCGACCCCGAGATGCTGCAGGTCACCGAGAAATTCGGCAGCGTGCCGCTCAAGGACCTGCGCGACGCGAAGCTCGGCGAGTTCGTCAAGACCGAGATGGTGCGCTGGCGCGAGGTGGTGCAGCAATCGGGCGCCCGCATCGACTGACCCCACGCCTCTTCCTTTCCTCCGCGATTCCTTCCTCCATGACCCCAGACCTGACCACGCTCCAGCCCCTGCGGCCCACGCTCTACCGGCTCGCGGCCGACGGCCGCTCGCTCGACTTCCTGTTCGCCCAGTGCCCGCAATGCCGGCAACTGAGCTTTCCGGCCAACGCGCCGGGCTGCATGCACTGCGGCCACGCCATCGATGCCTCGGCGCAGGTGGCACGGCCCGGCGGCGGCACCCTGCTCGAGTACGTGACCCTGCACGTGCCGATGGTGCCGGGCCTGAGCGCGCCCAGCATCGCGGGCGACATCCGCATCGCCGAGCAGGTGGTGGAGGAAGGCGTGATCGGCGTGGCCGATGAAAGCCTGCTCGCGCCGGGCATGGCGCTGCGCGCGGTGGCGGTGCCGCTGCCCTCGGGCGAGCACTACGGCTGCCACTTCGTGCCGGCGGATGCGGCATGAGCAGCAGCAACTGGCTGGCCGGCCACGGCGGCGTCTACGTGGTCGGCATCGGCCTGCATCCCTACCAGTTCCCGAGCGACACGCCCTACACCCACCTGGGCCTCACGGCCGTGCGCGCCGCGCTGGCCGACGCCGGCCTGGCCTGGAAACAGGTGCAGGCCGCGTACGTGGGCACCACCTCGATCGGCATGGCCGCGGGCCGCGTGATGCTGCGCCACCTGGGCTCGACCGGGCTCGCGGTGACGCAGGTCGAGAACGCCTCGGCCTCGGGCTCCTTCGCCTTCCGCCAGGCCTGCATGGAAGTGGCGCACGGCATCAGCGACGTGGTGCTCGCGATGGGCGTGGACAAGCACGGCGACGGCCGCCGCGCGGCCAACAAGGACGGGCTCGAGCGCCTCAGCGACACCGCCACCATCCCGGCCGTGAAGTTCGCGCTGATGGCGCGCAGCTACCTGCGCGAGCACGGCGGCGGCATGGAATCGATGGCGAAGGTGGCGGTCAAGAACCACGGCAACGCCGCGCTCAACCCCTATGCGCAGTTCCGCAAGCCGCGCACGCTCGAACAGGTGCTGGCCTCGCCCAAGGTGGCGGGCGATCTCACGGTGCAGCAGTGCTGCCCGCGCGGCGAGGGCGCCGCCGCGGTGCTGCTGGTGTCGGGCCAGGCGCTGGCGCGGCTCGGGCTCGACCCGAAGCGCTGCGTGCGCGTGCAGGCCTCGGCCGCCAACAGCGAGCGCGACGAAACGCGTTACGGCGAGGGCCCGGTCGAGCTGGTGCGCGACAGCGCGCGCGCCGCGCTCGAGCAGGCCGGCATCGGCGCCACCGAGCTCGACCTGCTCGAGCTGCACGACGCCTTCTCGGTCGAGGAACTGCTCTACAGCGAGGCCGTGGGCGTGTGCCAGCCCGGCGAGGGCGCGGCCTACCTCGAGCGCGGCGACTCGCGCATCGGCGGGCGCTGCGCCATCAATGCCTCGGGCGGGCTGATCGGCATGGGCCATCCGCTCGGGCCCACGGGCATCGGCCAGGTCGCCGAGATCGTGCGCCAGATCCGCGGCGAGGCCGAGGGCCGCCAGCACCCGGCCGCGCGCTGGGGCATGGCCCACATGATCGGCCTCGGGTCGGTGGCTATCGCGCACGTGCTCGGCGGCACGGCGCAGGGCTGAAGAACAGAAGACGACACAGGAAGAAGCTCCCCATGAACCCGAACACCCCTGCCCTCGAAACCCTGCTGTACGAAGTGCGCGGCAACGTCGCCGTGGTCACGCTGAACCGGCCCGATCGCATGAACACGCTCGGCGGCTCGATGAAGCCCGACCTCGCGCGCGCCTTCTTCGAGTACGCGCGCGCCGACGAGCGCGTGCGCGCCGTGCTGGTCACCGGCAGCGGCGAGCGCGCCTTCTGCGCCGGTGCCGACATCAAGGAGCGCGCCGGCAACGCCACCCTCGGCACCGACTACTTCGTGGCGCAGAAGGCCACGCACGACCTGTTCCGCGACATCGAGGAGTTCGAGAAGCCGGTGATCGCCGCCATCAACGGCGTGGCGCTCGGCGGCGGGCTCGAGATCGCGCTGTGCGCCGATATACGCCTGGCCTCGCAGGCCGCGCGCTTCGGCCTGCCCGAGATCAAGCTCGGCGTGATCCCCGCGGCCGGCGGCACCCAGCGGCTGCCGCGGCTGATCGGCGAGGCGCGCGCCAAGGAGCTGATCCTCACGGCCGACCTGGTCGACGCCGACACCGCGCTGCGCTACGGCATCGTGAGCCGCGTGCTGCCGCCCGCCGAGCTGATGCCCGCCGCGCTCGAGCTGGCCCAGCGCATCGCCGAGCATCCGCCGCTGGCGGTGCGCTTCGCCAAGCGCGCCATCAACCGCGGCATGCAGACCGACCTCGACTCGGGCCTCGAGTACGAGCGCTACGCGGCCGCCATGATCATCGACAGCGAGGACCGCAAGGAAGGCATGCGCGCCTTCGTCGAGAAACGCAAGCCGGTGTTCACCGGCCGCTGAGTCCCTTCCCTCCATTTCTTCCCCATCCCCTACAAGACAAGGAACGCATCCCATGAAACTCGGATTGGAAGGCCAGGTCGCGCTGGTCACCGGCGGCGGCCAGGGCGTCGGCCGCCAGATCTGCATCGAGCTCGCGGCCGAGGGCGCGCGCGTCATCGTCAACGACCTGTTCGCCGAGCGCGCCGAAGCGGTGGCGGCCGAGATCGCGGCCGCCGGCGGCCAGGCCCTCGCGGCGCCGGCCGACATCACGCGCGCCGACCAGGTCGAGGCCATGGTCGCCAAAGGCACGGCGCACTTCGACGCGCCGGTCAGCGTGCTGGTCAACAACGCCGGCATCATTCCCGAGCGCCGCGAGAAGGGCGGGCGCACGCCGCCCTTCCTCGACATGCCCATCGAGGACTGGGCCAAGATCGTCAACCTCAACGTCTACGGCACCATGCACTGCTGCCGCACCGTGCTGCCGGGCATGGTGGCGCGCAAGGGCGGGCGCATCGTCAACATCATCTCGGAGGCCGGGCGCATCGGCGAGGCCAACATGGCGGTGTACTCGGGCGCCAAGGCCGCGATCGCCGGCTTCGGCAAGGCGCTGGCGCGCGAGCACGGCCGGCACGCGATCACGGTCAACTCGATCGCGCTGGGCGCGGTCTCGCACGCCGGCATCAAGGACGGCCCGCTGCGCGTGGACGCCACGGTCGAGAACGACGAGCGCCTGCCCAAGATGCTCAACGTCTACCCGATCGCCAAGGGCGTGGGCCGGCTCTCGCGGCCCGAGGACGTCTCGGGCGTGGTGGCCTTCCTGGCCTCGGACCGGGCGCTGTTCGTCACCGGCCAGACGCTGGGCGCCTCGGGCGGTTTCGCGATGCTCTGAGCGCGCGTTCCTGAAGATCGGGCCGCGCCCAGGGTTCTCCCGCAGCCCCGCGCCGGCACGGGCCGTGCGGGGCAATGCAGAATCCGGTCCCATGGCTGCATTGCCCTCCGTTCTCGATCCCCGTTCCGTCATCATGCTGGCGGGCCTGATGGGCGTCGTGATGTCGGTGGTCGTGTTCTTCATGCGCCGCAGCTACCCGGCCACCATCCAGGGCCTGCGCGAGTGGGCCTGGGCGCCGCTGGTGGCCTTCGTCAGCACCCTGCTGTTCGCCGGCCGCGACGTGCTGCCGGACTTCATCACCATCGTGGTCGCGAACGTGGTGCTGTTCGAGGCCTGCCTTCTCTACTACGCCGGCAGCCAGCGCTTCCTGCACGGCCGCAGCGACACCGCCGGCTGGCACGGCCTGACCGTGGTGATGGCCTGCGCGCTGTTCTGGTTCAGCGAGTTCAAGCCCGACTACGAGATCCGGCTGGTGATCGTCACGGCGCTGGTCGCCGCCCTGTTCTTCAACCACGCGCTGCTCTACATCCGCAACCGCGGCCGCGTGCTCGGCATGCGGCTGATGATCGTGCTGCTGCTGCTGCAGTCGCTGGTGGCCCTGGCGCGGCTGGTGTCGGCGCTGCTGGGCATGGCCGGCGTGGGCCTGATGGACGCAACCCTGCTGCAGTCGATCTACATCTCGATGTATTCCTTCACCGTGCTGCTGCTGTCGATCGGCGCCATCCTGATGGCCACCGACCGCATGCACTCGGAGTTCGAGTTCCTCGCCACCCACGATCCGCTGACCGGCGTGCTCAACCGGCGCGCGCTGCTCGACGCCTGCCAGGCCCAGCTCGGCACGGCCGGCCGCGAGGCCTCGGCGCCGCGGCGCATGGCGCTGCTGATGATCGACGTCGACCACTTCAAGTCGATCAACGACCGCTTCGGCCACCAGACCGGCGACGCGGTGCTGCGCGAGGCGGTCGGGCGCATGCAGCGCAGCCTGGGCGGCCAGGGCGTGCTCGGGCGCTACGGCGGCGAGGAGTTCGTCGTGATGCTGCCCGAAGCCAGCACCGACGAGGCCACCGCGCTGGCCGAAGAACTGCGCCATGGCGCGCGCCAGGCCTTCCCGGCCGATTCGCCGCTGGCCGCGGTGGGCTCGTTCACCGTCAGCGTGGGCGTGGCGCCGCAATGGCCGGGCGCCGACATCGACGACATGCTCGGGCAGGCCGACGAGGCGCTCTACCGCGCCAAGTCGCAGGGGCGCGACCGGGTGGTGCTGGCCATGGCCGGCTGATCACCGCGGCAACGGCCCGACGCGATCGGCCGCCGGTCTCCTACGAGCCGCGGCCGCGCCCGCGCGCATGGTGCGGCCATGAACCGGCTGCGTTTCGAGCCGGCAAGGAGTCACGCCCATGGCCACCGGCACCCGAACCCTCTGGAAAGGCGCGATCAGCTTCGGCCTGGTCCACATCCCCGTCGGCCTGCACACCGCGAGCAGCGAGCAGGGCGTGGATTTCGACTGGCTCGACAAGCGCAGCATGGACCCCGTGGGCTACAAGCGCATCAACAAGCGCACCGGCCGCGAGATCGACCGCGACAACATCGTCAAGGGCGTCGAGTACGAGGACGGCAAGTACGTGATCGTCTCGCCGGCCGAGATCGAGGCCGCCTTTCCGCGCACCACGCAGACCATCGAGATCGAGCGCTTCATCGACGCCGGCGAGATTCCCTTCGTCTACCTAGAGCGGCCCTACTACGTGGCGCCGATCAACAAGGGCCAGAAGGTCTATGCGCTGCTGCGCGAGGTGCTCGTGAAGACCGGCAAGGTCGGGCTTGCGAAGGTGGTGATCTCGACCAAGCAGCACCTCGCCGTGCTCGTGCCCTCTGGCAAGGTGCTGGTGCTGAACCTGCTGCGCTGGGGCGACGAGGTGAAGTCGACCGAGGGGCTGGATCTTCCGCCCGAGGGCGTGAAGAGCGCGAAGATCACGCCGGCCGAGATGAAGATGGCCGAGCAGCTGGTCAAGGACATGTCTGGCGCCTGGGACCCCGAGGACTTCAAGGACGAGTTCAAGCACGCGGTGATGAAGATCGTCGAGAAGAAGGTCAAGGCCGGCGACACCGAGACGGTGGTCGAGCCCGAGGAAGAGGCACCGGGTCCGGGCGCGAAGGTGATCGACCTGACCGAGCTGCTGACGCGAAGCCTCAAGGGCGCGAAGGCGGGGGCCGCCGCGAAGAAGGGTGCGCGCGCGGCGCCCAAGGCGGGCAAGGCGGCCGCGAAGAAGACGACGCGTGCGAAGGCGGCGCCGGCCAGGAAGTCCGAGGAGCGCAAGGCGGCGTAGCACGCGAAGGCAACGAGGGGACGACGAGGGGACAATCGGGCCCTTGTCCGCAAAGCCCGCTCCCATGCCGCCCACCCAGTACCTGTTCCTGTCCCTCGCGGATCACCCCTCGGCGTCACCTGCCGCCGAACGGCAAGACAGCCATGCGCGCTGCCTCAACGCCGCGGGCCGGTGGGCGGTGCATGGCACGCCGGACTCGCCGCTGCTCGCATGGCCTGCGGCACGGGCGGACGAAGCGCGCGCCGCCGCCGAGCGAGCGACCCAGGCCCAGGGCCGGCCGGTCGAGGTGCTGTCGCGCGGCGATGCCGGATGGGCGGAAGGCCGCGAGATCCGGTTGTTCACCGAAGCCTCGGAACCGGTGCTTCTGGGGCCCATCGCACCGAGCGAAGCGAAGGCCCGCCGCCTGCGCACCGAAACCGACAAGCTCGAAGCCTTCTGCCTGGTGGTGCGCCAGGCATCGGCGGCCACGAACCACGAGGAGTTCGTGCGGATCAGCCACGCCGCGGGCAAGGCGCTGAAGGTCCGCTTCGGTGGCGGATCGATCTCGTCGGCCGCCGCCTGGCTGACCGGCGCCAAGGGCCGGGAGGCACTGCAGAGCGTGCTGGCCGGCGAAGCCGAACTGACCGGGCGGCTCGCGCTGCGCGAGATCGTCGAGATCGTCGCGCTGGCGCGGGAGGCCGAACGCCTGCGACAGGAAGCGGAGAACCCCGCCACCCGCCACTGAGGACCCGGGCGCTCAACGCGCCGGAACCGCCGACAAGGACAGCCGCCGGATCTGCGCCTGCGCGATGGCCCGCCGCGAGAGCGAGCGCGAATTGCCGAGGAACCATTCGTAGGTCGCGATCGCGGCCTGGGTCTCGCCGCGTTCCTCGAGTTCGAGCGCCTCCGCCATGCAGCGCGCGAACAGAAGGATGGCATCGCGCTCGCGTGCCGGCGCCGCCAGCGACCGCGGCCTGAGTTCGGGGTGCGCGATGTGGATCTGCCGTTGCACGTCGAGCACCTCGATCAGCGCGCGGCCTATTCTTTCGATGTTGGTGGACAGGGGGTGCAGCTGCGTCCTGTGGGCATCGGCGGCCGCCTGGTCCAGCAGGTGCGAGGTCACACGCAGCAGTTGATGAAGGCGCTTGAGCGTCATGCCCCGACCATAGTTTTTAGCCCCCCGGAAAACATCCCCTCTTGCGAGGGGGCCGCGCCCGATCGGGCCCTGCGATGGTGTAAAAACGCGGCCGCAGAGCCAGCTCCGGCCCGGCGCAGGGAGAGGTACAAGATGAAGATTCTTGTCGTGGACGACCACGCACTGTTCCGTGCGGGTCTGCGTCTGCTGCTCGCCAGCATGGAGAGCGGCGCGGCGGTCTACGAGGCCGCCACCTTGCGCGAGGCGACGGCCGCCGTCGCCGCACACCCCGATCTCGCCGTCTGCCTGCTCGACCTCACGCTCGCGCGCGAACGCGGCCATGAGGCACTCACCGCCTTCAAGGCAGCCGCGCCCGACGTCGCGGTGGTGATCGTGTCGGCCACCAGCGACCTCGCCACCGTGCGGGCCTGCATCGATGCCGGCGCCATGAGCTTCGTGCCCAAGAGCATGCCGCCCGAGACCCTGACGCGGGCGCTGCGCCGGGTGCTGGCCGGCCAGATCTACCTGCCGCAGGAGGTGCTGAACACCATCGCGCTGGCGCACGAGCTTCCCGCGCTGAGCCCGCGCCAGGTCGACGTGCTGCGCGGCCTGGCCCGGGCCCTGCCGACCAAGGCGATCGCGCGCGAGCTGCGGCTTTCAGAATACACCGTCAAGGAATACATATGCGGGCTGTTCGAGGCGCTCGACGTCCACAACCGCACCGAGGCCGTGATCACCGCGAGCCGGCTCGGCCTGCTGGACCTGCCGCGTCCCTGCTGACCCGGCCCCGGGGACAGCGTGCCAGCCACCCACGACCCCGCGGCCGAGGCCTCGTTCCAGCGCGAGCTGCTGCGGGAGTTCGTCGAGCTGCATGCACGCGTCACCCTGCGCATTCCGCTGGTGCAGGCCCTGCTGGTCGGTGGCTCCGCCTTCGTGCTGCTGCCGCAGGTGCCGCTCATCGAGTTCGCGCTGTGGGCCGTCGCGGTGCTCTGCATGGAGGGAGCGCGCGCCGCCCATGCCTGGCAGCTGCTGCGGCGGCTCTCCCGCCTCGACCTGCGCAAGGCCCTGCGCCAGCAGGTCGCGCTGGCCTTCCTGGCCGGCGCCGAGGCCGGCGTGATGCTGCCGCTGTTCAAGCCCGACTTGAGCGCGCTGAACCAGACCTTCCTGACCTTCATCCTGGTGGCATTGCCGGCCATCGGAGTCGCGGTCTCGATCTCCTCGCGCCTGCTCGCCGGCGTCTACGCAGCCGCCATCCTCGTACCCACCTCCACCGCCTGGGTGCTGCTGCATCCCGAGCACCTGCTGGCGACCATCGTCATGACGCTCGCCTACATGCTCGCGCTGCTGTTCGCCGCCAACGAGAACGAGAAGCTGCTCACGCGCTCGGTGGCGATCCGGCGCGAGCGCGACGAGATGGTGCGCCACCTCGAGCGCAGCAATGCGGAGGTCAACGCGGCGGTCACGCGCGCGGAGGCCGCGGCGCTGGCGCGCACGCGCGTGCTCGCGGCGGCGAGCCACGACCTGCGCCAGCCGCTGCATGCGCTGTCGGTCTACAGCGCGATCCTGGCCACGAGCCCCACGCCGGCCACGCTGGACGAGGTCGCCACGCACATCGACCAGCTGGTGCGTTCGCTCGGTGCGCTGCTGCACGGACTGCTCGACCTGTCGCAGCTGTCCTCGGGCCACTACGTGCCGGCGCGGCAGCGCTTCGCGCTCGATGCGGTGATCGCGAACGTCTGTGCCGAATTCGAGGCGGCCGCCGCGAAGAAGGGGCTGTACTTCGAGCGCGAGCTGCGGCCCGTCACGCTCGAGAGCGATCCCACCGCGGTGCTGCGCATCGCGCGCAACCTGATCGACAACGCCATCAAGTACACCGAGCGCGGCGGGCTGCGCGTGCGGCTGCGGCACGACGGCCTGTGCGCCGTCCTCGTGGTCGAGGACAGCGGCAAGGGCATCGCCGCCTCGGAGCACGCGCACATCTTCGAGGAGTTCTACCAGCTCGGCAACGCGGGACGCGACCGCAGCCAGGGGGTGGGACTGGGGCTGGCGATCGTCGAGCGGCTGGTGACGCTGATCGGCGCGCGGATCTCGGTGCGATCGCGGCTCGGTGCCGGCAGCCGCTTCGAAGTGCGCATGCCGGGCGTGCACGATGCGCCGCCGCCCGTTGCCGCGGCCGCGCCGGCGCCGGTGGCCGCCGCGCTCGAGGCCGTGGCCGGCAGCCGGCCGAGGATCTACCTGGTCGACGACGAGCCCGACATCGTGCGCGGCATGACGACCCTGCTGCAGGCCTGGAAGCTCGAGGTGCGCACGGCCCTCGATGTCGCCGGCACGGCGGCGCTGTTCGACGAAGGCGGTTGTCCCGACCTGCTGATCGCGGACCTGCGGCTGCGCGGCAACGAACACGGGCCGGCGCTGGTCGCGCGCATGCGCGAGATCCATGGCGAGTTTCCGGTGGCCTTCATCACCGGCGAGACCTCGTCCGAGGCCCTGCGCGAGGCGCGCGCCACACGCTGGCCGCTGCTGCACAAGCCGGTGGATGCGCAGACGCTGCGCGCGACGATCCAGTCGCTGCTGGCGGCGCACGGAGCCACGCGTCTTTGAGTTTTCTTTATCTTATGAAGAAATTAGGCTGAACATTTTTCATGGCGATGTAACGAGCAAACCACATCCTTTGGTTCTCACTTCGACGGCGCCCTCCGACCGCGCAGCCCTGCATGGCGGAACCCGTCCCTACTTCCAGAGGTTCATGGTGTTGACGACGCCCCAGTCTTTTTCCAAACGCTTCCTCGCGGTGGCCTGCGCAGTCTTCCTCGCATCGTGCGGGGGAGGCTCGGGCAACGGCGGGCTGGCCTTCCTTCCTCCGCCCGCCGGCCAAGGCACAGGAGGCTCCAGTGACTCCGGCGGCTCCGGTGGCTCCGGCGGCTCCGGCACGCCCGACAACCCGAACGTCCGCCATGCCGCGGCCGTGAGCGTGCAGGGCGACGGCAGCGGCGACGTGGAGTCGCTCGACACCACGCTCGCCTGCCATGCCGACTGCAGCGCTGACTACGCCGAGGGTGCGAGCGTCAAGCTCATCGCGACCGCCGCGCGCGGCTCGGTCTTCGACGGCTGGCAGGGCGCCTGCGAAGGCACCGAGGCCTGCGAACTGACGATGGACCAGGCGCGCAACGTGGTGGCGAAGTTCTCGCTGGCCGCGAACGCCGCGCCCACGGGCACCTGGTTCAAGGGCGACACCCACGTGCACGACGACCACTCGGACGACGGCAGCGCGCCGCGCCAGCTCAACAAGGACAAGGCCAAGGGCAACCTCTCGCTGGCCGACCAGATCGGCCAGGCCGGCCGCACCGGCCTGGACTTCGTGCCCTTCACCGACCACCGCACCTACGACCAGCACTACGACCCGCTGTGGGAGTCGTCCTCGCTGCTGCTGATCCGCGGCGAGGAAGCCAACGGCAAGCCGCACGCCATCGCGCTCGGCGGCGTGGACTCGGTGGAGCAAGGCGCCATGCATCCGGACCGCGCGCAGTTCGCGCTGGTCCAGCAGTCGGTCTGGGATGCGCACGCCCAGGGCGCCATCTGGTCGGTCGCGCATGCCGACGACGGCGAGACGAATGCCGACGGCTCGCCCAACGTGAACGCCAACGTGCAGGGCGTCAACCTGGTCGAGGTCTGGAACCGCTCGAAGAGCCCGGACAAGCAGATGGACTACGCGGAGAACCGCTGGAACGCGGGCTTCCGCTTCGGCGTGGCCGGCGCCAGCGACAACCACTTCCGCGAGTACTGGGGCGCGCCCTACCTCAACAGCCCCGGCATGCCGGTGACCAAGGTGCTGGCCAAGGGCTACAACGAGCGCGGCATCCTCGAGGCGCTGCGCGCGGGCTACACCAGCCTGTCGATCAACCCGACCGGCCCCGGCGTCTCGATGACCACCGACCTCAAGGGCGGCGGCTACACCGCCATGAGCGGCGACGAGGTCTTCGTGCCCGCGGGCACCACCGGCCACCTGCGCATCGGCGTGCAGCGCGCCGCCGGCATGGACGTGCTGCTGTTCCGCATGCCCGGCAAGAGCGCCGGCCCGATGAAGACCTTCAAGCCCACCCGCGACGACGAGACCTACACGGTCGACATCACCGCCGGCTCGCAGCCCGACTGGTACCGCGTCGAGGTGCGCGGCATCAACGTGCCGATTCCGCCGGCCGCGCCCGCGATGGAGCTCAAGGCGGCCGTGTCGCCGATCTTCGTGTCGCCCGCCCCGGTCGAGGCCAAGGCCGAAATCGCCGTGCCGAAGGAAGACAGCGTGCCCGACGGCGCGCTGCGCGTCGCCGGTGCGCGCGGGGACTTCGCCGGCTTCCCCGACCTCGTGACCGCCGACGGCGTGACGCACATCGTGACCGAGATGCATGGCGATGCCACCAGCACCGTGGTCTACCGCCGCCGCGACGCCAAGGGCGTCTGGAGCGATGCCGGCCAGACGCTGAGCGGCAAGGGCCAGGCGCGCTTCCCGCGCGTGGCCGTGCGCGGCAACGACGTCTGGGTGGCCTGGGAGGAAGACGCGGTGCAGGTGCCGCACCGCCCGGTCATCAACCTGCGCCATTCGGCCGACGGCGGCGCGACCTGGGCCTCGACCGACACCGTGCGCTCGCTCGAGGGCCGTGCCGAGCATCCGGACGTCGCCGTGGCCGCGAGCGGCAAGCCGGTGCTGGCCTGGCAGGAGATCCGGGCCGACCAGCCCTTCGACATCATGGTGCAGGAGGTCGGCACCGACGCGCAGCCGCGCAACCTCTCGCGCGCCGGCAAGTCGGTCGACGCCGGCGTGCTCGACGACACGCGCTCGCCGCACTACCCGGCCTCGGTGCTGCCGAACCTGACGGTCGCGGCCGACGGCCGGGTCGCCGTGGCCTGGCAGGACAACCGCAACGACCAGGATCCGCTGTGGACCGGCGCCGCCGCCTACGGCGACGGCTCGAATCCCGACGACTGGCAGGTCCAGGTCGCGGTGCGCGATGCGGCCGGCGCCTGGAAGACGCCCGTGAGCCTCGGCGCCACCGACCGCGCCGATCGCCATCCCGACGTGATCTTCGGCGGCAACGGCGATCTCGTCGTGGCCTGGGAAAGCAAGGAGCAGGAGCCGGCCGGCAAGAACATCGCGGTGCTCGCGGCGGTGTCGGGCGACGGCGGCGCGACCTTCTCGGCCCCCACGGTGCTGGCCGCGGAGCCCACCACCATGAGCCAGCGGCCGCGCCTGGGTGTGGACAAGGACGGCTCGGTGCGCGCGGTCTGGTTCGACTCGCGCTCGGCCGACTGGCGCTGGCGCGTGATGACGGCGGTCTACAGGAAGCCCGCGGGCTGGGACACCGGCACGCTGCTGAAAGGCACCGGCATCAACACCTGGCCCGTGACCTCGGGCGGTGTGATCGCCTTCGCGAGCACGCGCAACGCCACGCGGCTGCAGCGCGACCCGACGCAGCAGGTGTTCCTGTTGTCCGCGAAGTAGGCGGCCCCCGCTTTCGAGCCCGATGCCCCGCCGATGCGGGGCATTTTTCATGGGGCCGATGCCTGAAGAAAGGGCTCCCACAGGCCCGGGAATACCCTCTGCCAGCCCGGGCCCTTTCTTGCCTACATTGCTTGTATGCAAGATTTCCGACGACTTGCATGCAAATAACACAGGAGATTTCCATGCGTCGTTTCACCCGCTCCCTGTTCGGCCAGGTCGTGCTCGCCCTGCTGATCGGCGTGGTGCTGGGCCTCGTGGCCCCGCAGTTCGCCGTCAAGCTCAAGCCGCTGGGCGACGGCTTCATCAAGCTGATCAAGATGATCATTCCCGTGCTGGTCTTCTGCGTGGTGGTGCATGGCATCGCCGGCGCGGGCGACTTGAAGCGCGTGGGCCGCGTCGGCGTGAAGGCGCTGATCTACTTCGAGGTGCTCACCACCATCGCGCTGGCGATGGGGCTGGTGCTGGCCTTCGTGTTCCAGCCCGGCGTGGGCATGAACGTCGATCCGGGCAAGCTCGACCCGGCCGCGATGAGCGCCTATGCCTCCAATGCCGACAAGCTCACGAGCGGCGGCACGGTCGAGTTCCTGATGAAGCTGATCCCCACCACGGTGGTGAACGCCTTCGCGACCGGCGACGTGCTGCAGGTGCTGCTGTTCGCGGTGCTGTTCGGCTGCGCGCTGTCGCTGCTCGGCGAGCGCGGCAAGCCGGTGGCGGTGGTGGTGGACGCGCTCTCGCTGGTGCTGTTCAAGATCATGGGCATCCTCATCAAGCTGGCGCCGCTGGGCGTGCTCGGCGCGATCGCCTTCACGGTGGGCCAGTACGGCCTGGGCTCGCTCAAGCAGCTGGGCATGCTGATCGCGCTGTTCTACCTCGCGGTGCTGCTGTTCGTGTTCGTGGTGCTGGGCTTCGTGATGCGCATGTCGGGCTTCAGCCTCTGGAAGCTGCTGCGCTACCTGCGCGAGGAGCTCGCGATCGTGTTCGCCACCACCTCGTCGGACAGCGTGCTGCCGCAGATCATGGCCAAGCTGCGCCGCATGGGCATCCGCGACTCGACGGTGGGCCTGGTGATCCCCACCGGCTACTCGTTCAACCTCGACGCCTTCTCGATCTACATCACGCTGGCGGCGGTGTTCATCGCGCAGGCCACCAACACGCCGATCACCATGACCGACCTGCTGACGATCCTCGCGATCTCGCTGGTCACCTCCAAGGGCGCGCACGGCGTGCCGGGCTCGGCGATCGTGGTGCTGGCCGCCACCCTGCACGCGATTCCGGCCATTCCCGCGATCGGGCTGGTGCTGGTGCTGTCGGTCGACTGGTTCATGGGCATCGCGCGCGCGCTCGGCAACCTGATCGGCAACTGCGTGGCGACGGTGGCGATCGCCGCCTGGGAAGGCGACATCGACCGCGAGCGCGCCCATGCGGTGCTCGACGGCCGCGTGGCGCCCGAAGAACCGGCACTCGAGCCGGCGCTGGCAGAATCCGGCGCGCCGCTCGCCGGCGCCGCCCTCGAACGCCACTGAAGCAAGCCACCGCCGCCACCGATGAGCACCACCGAAGTCAGCCCCACCGTCATCGCCGAGCGCGTGGTCGAGGCGATCCTCGCGCAGAAGCTCGCGCCCGGCGAGCGGCTCGGCGAGCAGGCGCTGGCCGAGAACTTCGCGGTCAGCCGCACCATGGTGCGCGAGGCGCTGATGCAGCTGCAGGCGCGCGGCTTCGTCGAGGTGCAGTCGCGCCGCGGCTGGTACGTGGTCGAGCCCTCGGCCGAGGAGGCGCGCGACGCCTTCCGCGCGCGCCGCATCATCGAGTCGGGCATCCTCTCGGAGCCCGAGGGCCGGCCACTGGCGAAGGTGATCCGCAAGCTGCGCGACCACATCGCCGACGAGCAGCGCGCGGTGGAAGGCGCCGATGCCGCCACCCGCGCCTTCCTGCTGGCCGACTTCCACGTCTGCCTGGCCGAGCAGCTCGGCCACCAGCTGCTGGTCGACGTGCTGCGCGACCTGACGGCGCGCACCACGCTCGCGGCCACGCTCTACCAGTCGAAGCACGAGGCCGGCCAGTCGTGCGCCGACCACGAGGCGATCGTGGCCGCGCTCGAGAACGGCGACCGGCCGCGCGCGCGCAGCCTGATGCTGGCGCACATCGGCAACGTCGAGCGCGCGCTCGAGGTCGAAGCCAGCGCCGAACCCGATGCCTCGGCGCGGCTGCGCGCCACGCTGGCGCCGGTGGCCTTGCCGCGCGCCAAGCGCTGAGAACCGTGCATTAGGTCCGCGCCGGCCGCTGGCGAGGGCGCACGAAGGGGTCGGCGACTACAAAAGCGGCCCGGCGCGCTCGGCTACAGTCCGGGACAACCATGAATTCTCCCCAACTCCAGCGCGGCGTGTTCCTCGCCTTGCTCGCCGTCGTCACCGTCGCTTTCCTCTGGGTGCTGATGCCGTTCTTCGGCGCGGTGCTCTGGGGCGTGGCGCTCGCGATCCTGTTCACGCCGCTCTACAAGTGGCTGCTCAGGAAGATGCGCGGCAAGCCGAACGCGGCGGCGCTGTCCACGCTCGCGATCTGCCTGGTGATCGTGATCCTGCCGCTGGCGATGATCGGCGTGTCGCTGGTGCAGGAAGTGGCGCTGGTCACGCAGAACATCCGCTCGGGGCAGATCAACTTCGCGGCCTACTTCCAGCAGATCCTGGCCGCCACGCCGCAGTGGCTGCTCAACCTCGTCGAGCGCTTCAACCTCGGCGACGCGGCCGCCTGGCAGGCGCGCATCTCGGCCATCGCCGGCCAGGGCAGCCAGTTGATCGCGAGCCAGGCGCTGGCGATCGGACAGAACACTTTCGACTTCGTGGTCAGCTTCTTCGTGATGCTGTACCTGCTCTATTTCCTGGTGCGCGATGGCGCCGAACTGTCGAAGAAGGTGCGCGACGCGCTGCCGCTGGCCAAGCCGCACACGCACTACCTGCTCAACAAGTTCACCACCGTGATCCGCGCCACCATCAAGGGCAACGTGGCGGTGGCGGTGGCGCAGGGCACGCTGGGCGGGCTGGCCTTCTGGTTCCTCGGCGTGCAGGGCGCGCTGCTGTGGGCGGTGCTGATGGCCTTCCTGTCGCTGCTGCCCGCCGTGGGCGCGGCGCTGATCTGGGGTCCGGTGGCGATCTACTTCCTCGCCACCGGCCACTTCTGGCAGGGCGGCATCCTGATCTTCGTCGGCGTGTTCGTGATCGGCCTGGTCGACAACATCCTGCGCCCGGTGCTGGTGGGCAAGGACACGCAGATGCCCGACTACATCGTGCTGATGTCCACCATCGGCGGCATGGCGATCTTCGGCATCAACGGCTTCGTGATCGGGCCGGTGGTGGCGGCGCTGTTCATGGCGGCGTGGAGCCTGTTCGCCGATTCGGGGCACGTGGGAACGGGCCACGAGCCCCCCGAAGCGGACGGCGAGGAAGGCCGCCGCAAGAATCCTCACAAGCATTGAGGACACCGCGAGCGCCGGCCGTTCGCGCCGGCCCTCGCGCATTTCGCGCGTGCATTCGCGCATTCCGTCGCATGGCGGTGGGCAGCATCCGCCGCCTTTGGGATCGTCGGGTCTTCCCATCCACCACGACGAGGACCGCCATGCACCTTCCCGCTTTCCTGCCCCGCCCGGCCGCGCGCACCCTGTACGCCGCGACCGCCGTCGCCGCGCTCACGGCCGCCACCTTCGCCCCGCTGAGCGCGCGGGCCGCCGACCTCAGCCTGAACGTGGCCGACGGCCCCGCGACCGAGGCCACGCTCTACATCGCGCTGTACGCCGATGCCGCCAGCTTCGGCGCCAGCAAGCCGCTGGCCTCGCAGAGCCTGCCGCTGCGCGAGGGCAAGGCGCGCGTGGTGTTCGCGGGCCTGCCGCCGGGCCGCTATGCCGTGCGCGCCTATGCCGACGAGAACGGCAACGGCAAGCTCGACACCAACCTCGTGGGCCTGCCGACCGAGCGCTACGGCTTCTCGAACGATGCCAGGGGCAAGCTCGGCGCACCCGACTTCGAGGCCGCGGCGATCGGCGTCGACGCCGACCTGCAGAGCGCCATCCACCTGCGCTGAGGAGGCCGCCATGCAACGACGCGAACTGCTGCGCCTGCTGGCCGGCACCGGCGCCCTGCCCCTGCTCGCGCCCTGGGCCCGAGCGGCGGGCGCGGCCGGCGAGGAGAACTGGCAGGCCCAGTTCGAGGCCGCCGACGCCCCCTGGAAGATCGGCTTCGCCACCCCGCCCGGCGACCTGCCGCCGACCCGCGCCACGGTGCGCGGGCGCTTTCCCGACGCGGTGGCCGGCACGCTGTTCCGTGTCGGCCCCACCGGCCACGACCTCGGCGGCGAGCGCTACCACCACTGGTTCGACGGCGACGGCATGGTGCACCGCTTCGCGATCGCGGGCGGCGAGGTGCTGCACCAGGGCCGCTACGTGGCCACGCCCAAGCGCGTGGCCGAGCTGCGCGCCGGGCGCCGGCTGGTCGAGGCCTTCGGCACCGTGCCGCCGGGCGCGGAGCCGCCGGCCTCGCCCGACGCGATGAACGTCGCCAACACCAGCGTGCTGCCGCTGCAGGGCGAGGTGCTGGCGCTGTGGGAAGGCGGCTCGGCCACGCGCCTCGATGCGCGCACGCTCGACACGCTGGGCCTGAAGACCTGGCGCGCCGACCTCGCGGGCATGCCGTTCTCGGCCCATCCGAAGGTGGACCCCGACGGCACGGTGTGGAACTTCGGCGTGAGCTCGGGCGCGAGCCTGCTCGCGCTCTACGAGATCGCGCCCGAGGGCACGCTGCGCCGCGCCGCCGCGGTGCCGGTGCCCGACCTGCCGATGGTCCACGACTTCGCCGTGACCGAGCGCCACCTGGTGTTCCTGATGCCGCCGCTGGTCTACGACGGCAAGCGCAAGGAGGCCGGTGCCAGCTTCCTCGACGCCCATGTCTGGCGGCCCGAGCTCGGCATGCGCGCGCTGGTGGTCGACAAGCGCGACTGGGAGCGGCGCCAGCTGCTGACCCTGCCGGCCGGCTTCCTGTTCCATGTCGGCAATGCCTGGGAGGAGGACACGCCGCGCGGCCCGCGCATCCATATCGACTACGTGCGCACCGAGGATGCCGAGTCGGTGTTCACGACCAACCGCGAGCTGATGCGCGCACGCCGCGTGCGCCAGAACGAACCGCGCCTGACCGTCGCCACGCTCGACCTGGCCGCCGGCCGGGCCACGCAGAAGGTGCTGCCGCAGGAGGCCGAGTTCCCGCGCATCGATCCGCGCCGCGTCGGCCTGCGCCATCGCCAGGTGATCCATGCCACGCTGACGCGGCCCGACGTGCCGGGCTTCCAGGCGGTGGCGCGCACCGACGTCGAGAGCGGCCGCAGCGAGCGCTTCGTCCACGGCGCGCAGTCGATCGTCGAGGAGCATGTGTTCGTGCCCGACGGCAGGAAGCCGGGCTGGGTGCTGGGCACCTCGCTCGACTTCGGCCGCAAGTGCACGGTGCTGTCCTGCTTCGCGGCCGACCATCTCGCGGCGGGGCCGGTGGCGCAGGCCACCTTGCCCTACGCACTGCCGCTGGGGCTGCACGGGGCCTTCGTGAAGGCCTGAGGCGCGAGGGGACGCCGTCAGGCGTCCCACCAGCCTTCGTCGAAGCGCCCCTGCAGGAAGGCCACGAAGCTCGACACCTTGCCCGGCACCAGCTTGGGCGACGGGAAGACGGCGTGGATCTCCTGCTCGGGCAGCGCATGGTCGGCCAGCACCGCGCGCACCTTGCCCGCGGCCAGCGACTCGCTGGCCACGTAGCGCGGCATCAGCGCGATGCCCAGGCCGTCGCGCGCGGCCGCCAGCACGGCCGAGAGGTTGTTGGAGCGGAAGCGGCCCGACACCGGCACCGTCACCGGCTCGCCCTTGGGCGTGTGCATGCGCCAGAACTCGTCGCCCACCACGCTGCTGTAGATCAGCGCCACGTGCGCGCTCAGGTCCTGCGCGCGCCTGGGCGTGCCGTGCTTCTTGAGGTAGGCCGGCGAGGCGACCATGGCCCAGGGGTTGGCACCCAGGTAGCGCGCGCCCAGCGAGGAATCGGCCAGCTTGCCCATGCGCACCGCCACGTCGATGCCCTGCGCGATCAGGTCCACGTAGCGATCCTCGAAGCTCAGGTCGATCTGCACCTGCGGATACCGGCGCATGTACTCGAGCGCGAGCGGCACCACCACGCGGCGGCCGAAGGCCACCGAGGTGCCGACGCGCAGCAGGCCCTGTGCCTGGTTCTGGCGCAGCTGCACCACGCTGTCGGCCTCCTCGGCGTCGCGCACGATCGACTTGCACTTCTCGTAGTAGAGCGCGCCGGGCTCGGTGAGGCTCACGCCGCGCGTGTTGCGGTTGAGCAGCCTTACTTTCAGGCGCGCCTCGGTGGCGGCGATCTGCTTGGTCACCGTGGGCTGGGTGGTGTGGAACTCGAGCGCGGCCTTCGAGAAGCTGCCGGTCTCCACCACGCGCACGAACATTTCCATTGCCAGCAACCGGTCCATCGCCACTCCTTCGGATCGCCGCCATCCTAATCACTTATTCCGCAATGGAATAGGTTTTATGGTCCCGTGCCGTCTTCTTGGAATCCGCCCCGCTTCCTACAGTGGACCCAAGCTTTTAAGGAGACTTTCAATGGCAAAGATGACCGCGGTCCAGGCCGCCGTGCTGGTGATGGAGAAGGAGGGCGTGACGCAGGCCTTCGGCGTGCCCGGTGCCGCCATCAACCCGATGTACTCGGCGCTGCGGCAACGCGGCAGCATCGCGCACATCCTCGCGCGCCACGTCGAGGGCGCCTCGCACATGGCCGAGGGCTACACCCGCGCCGTCGCCGGCAACATCGGCGTGTGCATCGGCACCTCGGGCCCCGCGGGCACCGACATGATCACGGGCCTGTACTCGGCCTGGGCCGACTCGATCCCGATCCTGTGCATCACCGGCCAGGCACCGCGCGCGCGCCTCTACAAGGAAGACTTCCAGGCGGTCGACATCGAATCGATCTCCAAGCCGGTCACCAAGTGGTCGGTGACGGTGCGCGAACCCGGCCAGGTGCCGCAGGTGTTCCAGCAGGCCTTCCACCTGATGCGCTCGGGCCGCCCGGGCCCGGTGCTGATCGACCTGCCCTTCGACGTGCAGATGGCGCAGATCGAGTTCGACATCGACAGCTACGAACCGCTCAAGCCCTACAAGCCGGCCGCGAGCCGCGCGCAGATCGAGCGCGCGATCGAGATGCTGAATGCGGCCGAGCGCCCGCTGATCGTGGCCGGCGGCGGCGTCATCAACGCCGACGCGAGCGAGCTGCTGGTGCGCTTCGCCGAAGCCACCGGCGTGCCCGTGATCCCCACGCTGATGGGCTGGGGCTCGATCCCCGACGACCATCCGCTGATGGCCGGCATGTGCGGCCTGCAGACCAGCCACCGCTACGGCAACGCCACCATGCTGGCCTCCGACTTCGTGCTGGGCATCGGCAACCGCTGGGCCAACCGCCACACCGGCTCGGTCGACGTCTACACCAAGGGCCGCAAGTTCGTGCACGTGGACATCGAGCCCACGCAGATCGGCCGCGTGTTCACGCCCGACTTCGGCATCGTCTCCGATGCCAAGGCCGCGCTCGAGCTGTTCGTGCAGGTGGCCGAGGAGATGAAGGCCGCGGGCCGGCTGCCGAGCCGCCGCGAGTGGGCCAACGCTTGCATCGAGCGCAAGAGGACCATGCTGCGCAAGACCAACTTCGACGAAGTGCCGATGAAGCCGCAGCGCGTGTACCAGTGCATGAACAACAACTTCGACAACGACACCTGCTACGTCAGCACCATCGGGCTGTCGCAGATCGCCGCGGCGCAGTTCCTGCACGTCTACAACCCGCGCCACTGGATCAACTGCGGCCAGGCCGGCCCGCTGGGCTGGACCATTCCCGCCGCGCTCGGCGTGCGCGCGGCCGACCCCACGCGCAAGATCGTCGCGCTCTCGGGCGACTACGACTTCCAGTTCATGATCGAGGAGCTCGCGGTGGGCGCGCAGTTCAAGCTGCCCTACATCCACATCGTGGTCAACAACTCCTACCTCGGCCTGATCCGCCAGGCGCAGCGCGGCTTCGAGATGGACTACTGCGTGCAGCTGGCCTTCGACAACATCAACGCGGGCCCCGACGCCGGCATCGAGAGCAGCTACGGCGTGGACCACATGAAGGTGGTCGAGGGCCTGGGCTGCAAGGCGATCCGCGTCAACCGCCAGGAAGAGATCGCCCCCGCGATCCGCCGCGCCGAGGCGCTGATGGCCGAGCACGGCGTGCCGGTGGTGATCGAGGTGATGCTCGAGCGCGTGACCAACATCGCGATGGGCACCGAGATCGACAACATCACCGAGTTCGAGCCGCTCGCGGAGACGCCGGCCGATGCGCCCACCGCCGTGGCGGCGGTGCTGCTGGACTGAGCACGGGTCATCGCCGAATCGATTCGAAGGACCACACACCATGCCCAAGTTCGCAGCCAATCTCACCATGCTCTTCACCGAGCTGCCGTTCCTGCAGCGCTTCGAGGCCGCCGCCAAGGCGGGCTTCGAGGCGGTGGAGTACCTGTTCCCCTATCCCTTCGAGAAGAAGGACCTGACTGCCGCGCTGCGCGCCAACGGTCTCGTGCAGGTGCTGCACAACCTGCCGGCCGGCGATTGGGACAAGGGCGAGCGCGGCATCGCCTGCCATCCGGACCGCACCGGCGAGTTCCGCGAAGGCATCGCGATGGCCATCGACTACGCCACGGCCCTCGGCTGCCCGCAGGTCAACTGCCTGGTCGGCAAGGTGCCGGCCGGCGTGAGCCACGACATCGCCCACCGCACGGTGGTCGAGAACCTGCGCCTCGCCGCTTCCGAGCTCGAGGCGGCGGGCATCCGCCTGCTGATCGAGCCGATCAACCCCTTCGACATTCCCGGCTTCTTCCTCAACCGCACCGAGCAGGCGATCGCGCTGATCGACGAAGTGGGCTCGGCCAACCTGCGCGTGCAGTACGACATCTACCACGCGCAGCGCACCGAGGGCGAGCTGGGCAACACGCTCACGAAGCACTTCGCGCGCATCGGCCACATCCAGCTGGCCGACAACCCGGGCCGCGGCGAGCCAGGCACGGGCGAGATCAACTACCCGTGGCTGTTCCAGCACATCGATGCGCTCGGCTACGACGGCTTCATCGGCTGCGAATACAAGCCACGCGCCACCACCGTCGAAGGCCTGGGCTGGCGCGAGGCGCTGACCCGCGCGCAGTGAACGACGACACGACAAGATTCAAGGAAACCTCAGACATGACGCAACAAGCATCGCAACGCATCGGATTCATCGGCCTGGGCATCATGGGCGCGCCCATGGCGGGCCACCTGCTCGAGGCCGGCCACCAGCTGTTCGTGAACACGCACGGCAACACGCCCGAGCCCTTCATCTCGCGCGCCACCATCTGCGCCTCGCCGGTCGAGGTCGCACGCCAGGCCGACATCGTGTTCGTGATGGTGCCCGACACGCCCGACGTGGAGAAGGTGCTGTTCGGCGAACCGGGCCGCGACGGCGTGGCCGCGGGCCTGAGCAAGGGCAAGATCGTGGTGGACTGCAGCTCGATCGACCCGATCGCCACCAAGGGCTTCGCGCAGCGCATCGAGGCGCTGGGCTGCGGCTACATCGACGCGCCGGTCTCGGGCGGCGAGGTGGGCGCCAAGGCCGCGAGCCTCACGATCATGTGCGGCGGCGACGAGGGCACCTTCGGCCGCGTGCGCCCGCTGCTCGAGAAGATGGGCAAGAACGTGACGCTGGTGGGCGGCGTGGGCGACGGCCAGGTCTGCAAGGTGGCCAACCAGATCATCGTGGCGCTGAACATCGCGGCCGTGGGCGAGGCGCTGCTGTTCGCGAGCAAGGCCGGCGCCGATCCGGCCAAGGTGCGCCAGGCGCTGATGGGCGGCTTCGCGAGCTCGCGCATCCTCGAGGTGCATGGCGAACGCATGATCAAGCGCACCTTCGCGCCGGGTTTCCGCATCTCGCTGCACCAGAAGGACCTGAACCTCGCGCTGCAGAGCGCGCGTTCGCTGGGCGTGGCGCTGCCGCAGACGGCCGGCGCGGCGCAACTGATGAACGCCTGCGCGGCACTGGGCCACGGGCAGCAGGACCATTCGGCGCTGGTGCGCGCGCTGGAAGCGCTGGCGCAGCACACGGTGGCGCCGGACTGAAACCGTCGAAATCGGGCAGCCGGACGCAGAGGACGCAAAGATTTCGCGAAGAACGCGAAAGGGACCGAAGACAACTTTGAGATTTCTTTTGCGTCTTTCGCGAAACCTTCGCGTCCTCTGCGTCCGGAAGTCCGCTCCCTACTTCGCCGCCTCCAGCGACTCCTTGAGGTTGCGCCGCCGCCAGGCCCAGGTCTTGATGGCCTGCGGCAGGATGCCGAGGCAGGAGGCGTAGTAGGTCACCTTGAAGCCCCAGAAGCGCGGGCCGATGGGGGTGTCGCGGAACAGGTCGCCGGCCAGGATGGACAGCAGCGCCTCCTGCATGCGCCAGACGTTGCGCGGCGCCATGAACAGGCGCCGGATCGCCGGCGAGGTGATGCGGTAGATGAACCACGAGAACATCTTCGGACCGCGCTTCATGACCTTCTCGTAGTGGCGGAACGCGCGCTCGGCCTCCCTGGCCTCGCCGCGCAGCCACAGGTCGGCGGCCGTCGCGGCCTCGAAGCCGCTGTTCATCGCGAGGTAGACGCCCGAGGAGAACATCGGGTCGACGAAGGCATAGGCGTCGCCCACCATCATGAAGCGGTCGCCGCGGCAGAACTTGGAGTCGTAGGCGTAGTTGCCGGTGGCGGTGGCGCCCTCCATCAGCGTGGCGTTCTTCAATCGCGCGGCCAGCTTGGGCGCGAGCGCGATGGTCTCCATCAGGAAGTCCTCGAGCGAGGCGCCCTGGCGGCGCTTGAAGTAGGCCGGCGAGGCCACCGCGCCGACGCTCACGGTGCCGTCCTTGAGCGGGATGTACCAGAACCAGCCGTGGTCGAACCAGAACAGCGAGATATTGCCCTCGAAGCGGCCCGGCCGGCGCTCGGCATTGGCGAAGTGGCCGTAGAGCGCGGCGCTCGCATGCTTGCGGTTGCGCTGCTTGGCATCGAACTGGTTCGACAGCAGGGTGTCGCGCCCGCTGGCATCGATCACGAAGCGCGGGCGCCAGGCGGTCTCGGTGCCGTCGTCGGCCTTGATCTTCACCAGCGGCCGATTGTCGGGCGTGCCCTTGCCGGCGTCCATGTCGACGCCCGTGACGCGCTGGCCCTCGAAGGTCCGCGCGCCGCGCTTGCCGGCATGGCGGAACAGCAGTTCGTCGAACTCCGAGCGGCGCACGTGCACCGCATACGGGAAGCTCTTGTCCATCGCCTCGCCGAAGTCGAAATGGCTGCTGTGGTCGTGCCAGGGCGAGACGAACTCGGCGCCGTGCTTGCGGATGCCGATGGCCTCGACCTCGGTGCGCACGCCGAGCCGGTCGAACAGCGGCATGTTCATGGGCAGCAGCGATTCGCCGATGTGAAAGCGCGGATGCTGCGCCTTCTCGAACAGCACCACGTCGTGGCCCTTGTCCGCGAGCAGCGCGGCCACGGTGGAACCCGAGGGCCCGCCGCCGATGACCACGACGTCGGGTTCGGTGCTGGTGAAAGGTCCGGAAGTCATTCGCTGCAAGCCTCTTGTTGTCGTTCTGTCATGTGGAGGATGAAGCCGCCCTCGCGGCAGGGCCGCAACCGGCCGGAGCGCAGTTTAGCGGCCCCCCGGGCCGCGCCGAACCCGTTCCGGCGCGCGGCCGCGGCCGCCGCGCATCCATCGGGGGCCACGCCCGCTATGGGTTCAGGCCTTTTCGGCATCGCCCTGGCAAGAAGAGGTAGCGCTTTTGCGGTAGCCTCGTTCCCCGTCAGAAACAAGGAGACTTTCCATGGCCGCCCCCCTGTCACCGGCAGAAGAAGCACTGCGCGAAGCTGCCCGTGAATACCACCGCTCGCCCGTCAAGGGCAAGATCTCGATCACCCCGACCAAGCCCCTGCTGAACCAGCGAGACCTGTCGCTGGCCTATTCGCCGGGCGTGGCCTATCCCTGCCTCGACATCGCGGCCGATCCGGCCACCGCCGCCGAATACACCGCGCGCGGCAACCTGGTGGGCGTGGTCACCAACGGCACGGCCGTGCTGGGCCTGGGCAACATCGGCCCGCTGGCCGCCAAGCCCGTGATGGAAGGCAAGGGCTGCCTGTTCAAGAAGTTCGCCGGCATCGACGTGTTCGACATCGAACTGGCCGAGACCGATCCCGACAAGCTGGTCGAGATCATCGCGGCGCTCGAGCCCACGCTGGGCGGCATCAACCTCGAGGACATCAAGGCGCCCGAGTGCTTCTACATCGAGAAGAAGCTGCGCGAGCGCATGAACATCCCGGTGTTCCACGACGACCAGCACGGCACGGCCATCATCTCGGCCGCCGCGCTGATCAACGGCCTGGAACTGGTCGACAAGAAGATCGAGGACGTGAAGATCGCCGTCTCGGGCGCGGGCGCCGCCGCCATCGCCTGCCTCGACGTGATGGTGGGCCTGGGCGTGAAACCCGCCAACATCCACGCCTGCGACTCCAAGGGCCTGATCTACACCGGCCGCGCGGGCGGCTTCGACGAATCGAAGGCGCGCTACGCGCAGCCCGACACCGGCGCGCGCACGCTGGCCGACGTGGTGAAGGACGCCGACGTGTTCCTCGGCTGTTCGGCCCCCGGCGTGATGACCGCCGACATGGTCAAGACCATGGCGCGCCAGCCGATCATCCTGGCGTTGGCCAATCCCGAGCCCGAGATCCGCCCCGAGCTCGCCAAGGCCGTGCGGCCCGACTGCATCATCGCCACCGGCCGCTCGGACTATCCGAACCAGGTCAACAACGTGCTGTGCTTCCCGTACATCTTCCGCGGCGCGCTCGACTGCGGCGCGAGCAAGATCACGGAAGAGATGAAGCTGGCCTGCGTGCGCGAGATCGCCGACCTGACCAAGGCCGACATCAGCGAGGAAGTGGCCACCGCCTACGCGGGCCAGGAGCTCGCCTTCGGCCCCGACTACATCATTCCCAAGCCCTTCGATTCGCGCCTGATCCTGCGCATCGCGCCGGCCGTCGCCAAGGCCGCGCAGGCCTCGGGCGTGGCCACGCGCCCGATCGAGGACATGGAGGCCTACCGCCAGCACCTCACGCGCTTCGTCTACCAGACCGGCATGTTCATGCGCCCGGTGTTCACCGCCGCCAAGCTGGCCACCGCCAAGCGCGTGGCCTACGCCGAGGGCGAGGACGAGCGCGTGCTGCGCGCGGCCCAGTACGCGGTCGACGAAGGCATCGCGCGGCCGATCCTGGTGGGTCGCCCCGCCGTGATCGAGGCCCGCATCAAGAAGGCCGGGCTGCACATCCGCCTGGGCACCGACTTCGAGGTGGTCGACCCCGAGGACGATCCGCGCTTCCGCACCTACTGGGAGAGCTACCACAAGCTCATGGGCCGCCGCGGCATGACGCCCGAGGCCGCCAAGGCCGCGGTGCGCCGTTCGAACACCGTGATCGCCGCGCTGATGATCCACCTCGGCGACGCCGACGCGATGATCTGCGGCATGGTCGGTCGCTTCGACGCCCACCTCGAGCACATCCGCGACCTGATCGGCCTGAAGCGCGGCGCGCCCGGCTTCGCGACCCTGAACGCGCTCACGCTCGACAAGCGCACCATCTTCATCACCGACACCAACGTGAACGAGGACCCGAGCGCCGAGATGCTCGCCAGCATCGCGCTGATGGCGGCCGAGGAGATTCACCGCTTCGGCCTGCCGCCGAAGGTGGCCTTCCTCTCGCACTCGAACTACGGCAGTTCCTCGCGCGGCTCGGCGCGCAAGATGCGGCTGGCGCGCGACCTGTTCGCCCAGATGGCGCCCGACATCGAATGCGACGGCGAGATGCACGGCGACGCGGCGCTCTCGGAGGAGATCCGCCGCACCGCGCTGCCCGACAGCACGCTCTCGGGCGAGGCCAACCTGCTGGTGTGCCCGAACCTCGACTCGGCCCACATCCTCTACAACGTGCTGAAGATGACCGGCGCCAACGGCATCACGGTGGGCCCGGTGCTGCTGGGCGCCGCGAGCTCGGCGCACGTGCTCACGCCCTCGTCGACGGTGCGCCGCATCATCAACATGACGGCGCTGGCGGTGGCGAAGGTCACGGTCGACAAGTAAGCAGGAAGGCCGAGCCTGGGGCCGCGATCGCGCCCCCAGGCTCAGCTTCGGTGCGAACGTCCCCTGAGAATCGAAGGTTTCTCACCCTCGCGGTGCGGTTTTCCCCAGCGACGCACCGCATCGAGACGCGGGAAGGGTTCGCACCAATCACGTGCGGGCACCGTTTTTGCTTGAATCCGGAAGCATTTCACCTTCACGGAACCAAGCCCGCATGAACAAGCGCCATCTGCTCCAGTCCTTCCTCGCCGCCTCGGCCCTGAGCTTCGGCCTGCCCTCGGCCTTCGCCCAGGCCACGACGCCGATCAAGTTCCAGCTCGACTGGCGCTTCGAGGGACCGGCCGCGCTGTTCCTGCATCCGGCCGCCAAGGGCTACTTCAAGGCCGCCGGCCTCGACGTGACCATCGACGCGGGCAACGGCTCGGGCGGCACGGTCACGCGCGTGGCCTCGGGCGCCTACGACATGGGCTTCGCCGACCTCGCGGCGCTGATGGAATTCCACGCCAACAACCCCGACAGCCCGAACAAGCCGGTCGCGGTGATGATGGTCTACAACAACACGCCGGCCTCGGTCATGACGCTCAAGAAGAGCGGCATCACCAAGCCCGCCGACCTCACGGGCAAGAAGCTCGGCGCGCCGGTGTTCGACGCGGGCCGCCGCGCGTTCCCGATCTTCGCCAAGGCCAACAACATCGGCACGGTCAACTGGACCGCGATGGACCCGACCCTGCGCGAGACCATGCTGATGCGCGGCGACATCGACGCCATCACCGGCTTCACCTTCACCTCGCTGCTCAACCTCGAGGCGCGCGGCGCCAAGACGGCCGACGTGGTGATCCTGCCCTACCCCGACTACGGCGTGAAGCTCTACGGCAACGTCATCATTGCCTCGCCCAAGCTGATCAAGGAGAACCCCGAGGCGGTGAAGAAATTCCTCTCGGCCTTCGCCAAGGGCGCCAAGGAAGTGATCGCCAATCCCGCGCAGGGCATCGAGTCGGTGAAGGCGCGCGACGGCATCGTCGACAGCAAGCTCGAGACGCGCCGCCTGCAGCTCGCGATCGACACCGTGATCAACAGCGCCGACGCGCGCGCCGACGGCTTCGGCGCGGTCAACGCGGGCCGCCTGTCGCTGATGGCCTCGCAGGTGTCGGATGCCTTCAACACCAAGACCCGCGTGAGCCCCGAGGCCGTGTGGTCCGCCGCGCTGCTGCCGCCGGCCGCCGAACTCAGCGGAATCCTGCGCAAGTGATGGCGGACGCCGCGAACGAGGCCGCCCCCTTCGTCGACTTCCAGGACGTCTGGCTCGCCTACAACGAGGAGCTGCTGCGCGCCAACCACTTCGCGGTCGAGGCCATCGACCTGAAGGTCAGGCGCGGCGAGTTCATCGCCATCGTCGGCCCCTCGGGCTGCGGCAAGTCGACCTTCATGAAGCTCACGACCGGGCTCAAGATGCCGTCGATGGGCCGCATCCGCATCGACGGCGAGCCGGTGACCGGGCCGCTCAAGATCTCGGGCATGGCCTTCCAGGCGCCCTCGCTGCTGCCCTGGCGCACCACGGTCGACAACGTGCTGCTGCCGCTGGAGATCGTCGAGCCCTACCGCTCGAACTTCAAGGCCAAGCGCAAGGAGTACGAGGACCGCGCGCGCCGCCTGCTGCAGAAGGTGGGCCTGGGCGGCTACGAGGACAAGTTCCCGTGGCAGCTCTCGGGCGGCATGCAGCAGCGCGCGAGCATCTGCCGCGCGCTGATCCACGAGCCCAAGATGCTGCTGCTCGACGAGCCCTTCGGCGCGCTCGACGCCTTCACGCGCGAGGAGCTCTGGTGCATCCTGCGCGACCTCTGGACCGAGCAGCGCTTCAACGTGATCCTGGTCACGCACGACCTGCGCGAATCGGTGTTCCTGGCCGACACGGTCTACGTGATGAGCAAGAGCCCGGGCCGCTTCGTGGTGAAGCGCGAGATCGAGCTGCCGCGCCCGCGCGAGCTCGAGCTCACCTACACCAAGGAGTTCACCGACATCGTGCTCGAGCTGCGCAGCCACATCGGCGCGATCCGCGGCAATGCCGCCGGCGCCAGCGGTGCCGCCGCGGTGGCCCACTGAGGAGCGGCCATGAAGAACAACAAGCAACTCGAACGCTGGTCGCCCTGGCTGCTGCTCGTGGCCGTGATCCTGCTGTGGCAGGTGATCTGCGCGGGCTTCGGCGTCTCGGACTTCATCTTCCCGAGCCCGCTGCGCATCTGGAACCAGTTCTGGGAGTTCAAGGAGATCATCGCGGGCCATGCCTGGCGCACCTTCTGGGTCACGATGGCGGGCTTCGGCCTCGCGATCGTGGTGGGCGTGCTGCTCGGCTTCGTGATCGGCAGCTCGCGCCTGGCCTATGCGGCCATCTATCCGCTGATGACGGCCTTCAACGCGCTGCCCAAGGCGGCCTTCGTGCCGATCCTGGTCGTGTGGTTCGGCATCGGCATCGGGCCCGCGATCCTCACGGCCTTCCTGATCAGCTTCTTCCCGATCATGGTCAACATCGCGACCGGCCTCGCCACGCTCGAGCCCGAGCTCGAGGACGTGCTGCGCGTGCTCGGCGCCAAGCGCTGGGACGTGCTCATGAAGATCGGCCTGCCGCGCTCCATGCCCTACTTCTTCGGCTCACTCAAGGTCGCGATCACGCTGGCCTTCGTGGGCACCACGGTCAGCGAGATGACCGCCGCCAACGAGGGCATCGGCTACCTGCTGATCTCGGCCGGCTCGTCGATGCAGATGGGCCTGGCCTTCGCCGGGCTGATGGTGGTGGGCGCGATGGCGATGCTGATGTACGAACTCTTCAGCGTGATCGAGAAGCACACCACGGGCTGGGCGCACCGCGGGTCGCAGAACCAGTGAGCGTCATGCCGGCCGGGCCGCGCTCGCGGCCTGCGCGCCGGCCAGCCAGCAGGCGGCGGTGAAGCGCACTTCGTCGCCCTGCACGAAGGGTTCGAAGGCGGCACGCACCGTCTCGATGACGCGATCGCGCGTTGCCGCATCGGCCTGCTCGAGCGCGAGGCCGACCGGGCCGAGGCGACTCAGGTAGGGCACGAGCTCCCGCGCGGGCAGGCTGCAAGCCAGATCGACGGGACGGATCGCGATGGCGCCCCAGCCGGCCTGCGCGAGGATGGACTCGACCCGCTCGCGGTCCGCGAAGCCGAACTGCCCCGGCGCGCCCGGCCGGCGCGCGGGCAGTCGAGGCAACAGCGGCGCCGCCGCGCGTTCGGCCGTGGTCATGAACGGGTTCTCCGCGGCCGCGCGCCAGGCGAGGAAGCGCAGCGCGGCACCGTCGCGCGCGGCACGCCGCAGGTTCGCGAAGGCCGCGACGGGGTCGTCGAAGAACATCACGCCGAGGCGCGAGACGAGGGTGTCGAACCCGGCCGGCGCGAAGGCATGGGCCTGGGCATCGGCGCACACGAAGCGCGCCCGCGAACCCTCGCGCTCGGCGCGTGCGCGGGCGGCCTCGATCATCGGCGCCGAGATGTCGATGCCGACGCATTCGCCAGCATCGCCCGACGGGCTCGCGAGCGCGAGCGTGACGGCACCGGTGCCGCAGCCCACGTCGAGCACGCGACCGAGCGAATGCCCGGCCAGGGACTCGATCAGCAGCGTGCCGAGCGGTGCGAACAGGCGGTCTAGCAGCGGCTGCCGGTCGACCCAGGCGCGGCCCGCCGGGCCGTTCCACAGCCGCGACTGCTCGCTGTCGGACTCTTGCGTGTCGTGCATCTTTCTTTCCTTTCTGGCTTGCCTTCGGAAGGCGGAGAACGCACTATGCAAGTTCAAGTCGACTTGAGGTCAAGAGGATGGCACCACTGGATATCGCGCAGGTGGCGAGGCAATCGGGCGTGCCCGCTTCCACGCTGCGCTTCTACGACGAGAAGGGGCTGATCGCCTCGACGGGCCGGCAGGGGCTGCGCCGGCTGTTCGATCCCGGCGTGCTCGAGAAGCTGGCGCTGATCTCGCTGGGCCGCGCCGCCGGCTTCTCGCTCGACGAGATCGCGCGCATGTTCGCGCCCGACGGCCAGCCGCGCATCGATCGCGGCATGCTCGAGACCAAGGCCGACGAGCTCGACCGCACCATCCGCCAGCTCGCCGCGATGCGCGACGGCCTGCGGCACGCGGCCGTGTGCCGCGCGCCCAGCCACATGGAATGCCCGACCTTCAGGCGCATCCTGCGCGCCGCGGGCACGGGCGCCATCGCGGCACCCGATCGCAAGGCGCCGCGCAAGCGCGCCGCTCAATCGAGCAGCAAGGAGGCCTCGTCGCGCCAGTAGGCGACCGCCGCGAGCCAGCCTTCCCAGACGCAGCCGTTGCAGCCGCGCCCGCAGCAGGTGGTGGGCTCGGGCGGCGGCGCGCGCATCGCCAGGCCGCGCGCCGCGAGCAGCGGCGCGATGCGCGCGATCAGGGCCTGGGCACTGGCGAGGTCGGTCGGCGTGGCGAGAAGGGCCGGGTCGGCGAAAGGCGAATCGGGCATGCGGTGCGGGACGGTCGAGGCGCGATTGTCGGTGCTTCAGCAGCCCTTCAGGCCGCGCGGGCGTTCGTCCGCAGAATCGCCGCGATGGTCCGCTCCGATGCCCTGCCCCGCCTGCCGCATGTCGACCTGCTGCGCGGCCTGCTGGTGGTCTTCGTGATCCTGCTGCATGCGAACCTGCGCCTGCCCTTCGGTCCGCCCGAGCTCGCGCAGGCGCTCGGGCCGCGCCTGCAGGGCCTCCTGTTCCGGAGCGGCTACTACGCGGTGATCGCGTTCTTCGTGGTGTCGGGCTACCTGATCGCGAGCGCCTCGCTGCGCCGCTGGGGCACGCTGTCGCGCGTGTCGCCAGGCGCCTTCTACCGCCTGCGCGCGGCGCGCATCCTGCCGAGCCTCGTGCTGCTGCTCGCGGTACTGAGCGTGCTGCATCTCGCGGGCAGCGCCTGGTTCGCGCTCGACACGACCAGGGTCTCGCTGCCGCGTGCGCTGCTCGCGGCGCTGGGCCTGCACCTCAACTGGCTCGAGGCGCAGGTCGGCTACCTGCCCGGCCCCTGGGGCGTGCTGTGGTCGCTCTCGGTCGAGGAGGCCTTCTACCTGGGCTTTCCGTGGCTGTGCCTGCTCGCGCGCGGCGAACGCCGCTTCGCGCTGCTGATGCTGGTGCCGATCGCGCTCGGTCCGCTGGCGCGCAGCGTGTGGAGCGACAACGAACTGTGGCAGGACCACGCCTACCTCTCGGGCATGGACGGCATCGCCTTCGGCTGCCTCGCGGCGCTGCTCGCGCACCGCGTGCCGCGCGCGCCCTCGGCCACGGTGCATCGGCTGCTGCTGGCCGCGGGCGCGCTGCTGGTGGCGGGCGTGTTCTGCTTCCGGCGCGAGGTGTTCCAGCTCGGCCTCACGCGCTTCGGCCTGCAGGTCACGCTGCTCGAGCTGGGCCTCGCGCTGCTGCTGGTGGCGGCGCACTGGCGACCCTGGCGCTGGTGCGCGGGCGCGGCCGCGGCGCCGCTGCGCTGGTTCGGGCGATACAGCTACGAGGTCTACCTGAGCCACATGTTCGTGGTGATTCCCGGTGCCTGGTGGTTCCAGCAATCGGGCCTGCCGGCGATGTGGATTCCGCTCGGCTACCTCGCGCTGCTGGCCGTGTCGGGGCTGCTGGGGCAGGTGGTGGCACGAGGCTTCTCCGAGCCCTGCAACCGCTGGCTGCGCCAGGCCTGATCAGGTCCCGAGGTTCAGCTCCAGCCGCATCCGCGCGCCGCCCGTGTCGTTGCTGCCGATGGTGAGCCGCCCGCGGTGCAGATGCGCCACCTCGGCCACGAGGTGCAGCCCGAGCCCGGCGCCGCGCCCGCGCGGCACCAGCCGGTGGAAGGGCTCGACCACGCGCTCGCGCTCCGACTCGGGGATGCCAGGGCCCGAGTCGAGTACCTCGATGCAGAAGGGCTCGCACAGCCGCACCTGGATGTCGCAGCCCTGCCCGCCATGTTCGATCGCGTTCTGGATCAGGTTGGTCAGCGCGCGCTCGAGCGAGGGCGCATCGCCGCCGACCACGATCGCCTGCGGCGCATCGACCGACAGGGTGCAGCGGTTCATGATCGCGAGCGGCGCGAGGTCGGCCGCCACGCGCTCGCACAGCGCCTTCAGGTCCACCTGCTGCGCCTGCACCACCACGCCGTCGAGCCGCTGCAGGTCGAGCAGTTGCTCGGCCAGCGTGGCCAGGCGCGCCGAGGCCTGCATCAGCTTGACCTTGAGCGGATCGTTGGGCAGCCCCTCGAGGCGGATCTGCAGGATGGTGATCGGCGTGCGCAGCTCGTGCGCCGCGTCGGCCAGGAAGCGCTCCTGCCGATCGTAGCCTTCGTTGAGCCGGTCGAAGGCGCGGTTGACGGCATTCACCAGCGGGCGGATCTCGCTCGCCACGCCATCGAGCGGCAGCCGCGTGGTGCGCTCGTGCACGTCGATGCTCTCGGCATGCGCGGCGGTGGCGATCAGCCCCTTGAGGCCGCGCTTGACCACGAAGGGCGTCGCGAGGATCACGCCGAGACAGGTGACCAGCGCCATCGGCGCCACCAGGAACAGGAAGGCCACGCCGGTGCCGCGCAGCGTGCTCTTCATCGACAGCGGGCTGCCGGTCTGAACCATCATCGCGACCGGGCCGGCGCGCGTCTCGACGCGCTCGAAGCGCGCCTTCGGCTGGCCGTTGCTCGTGGCGAGGTCGATCCACACGCGGTCGATGCCGTCGAAGCGTCCGGCCAGGCCGAGGTAGCGCTCGGGCACCTCGCCCTGCACGAGCTGGTGGCCCTGCGCATCGCGCACGATGAACCACAGGCCCGCGCCGGCGTTGCCGCGCAGCTGTTCGAACTCGGGCGTGGGCGCGAGCGCGAGCACGCCGTCGTCCGCGCGCACGACCGCATCGCGGATCACGCGCACCGTCTCCTCGCCGGTCTCGTCGACCACCCGCCCCAGCACCCAGGCCAGGCCGATGAAGCCGCCCATCACCAGCAGCCCCACCACCACCTGCAGCAGGATCAGGCTCCAGATCAGCTGCCAGCGCAGCGACAGCAGCTTCATGCGGCGCCCGGCGCCGCGCACAGCAGGTAGCCCACGCCGCGGATGGCGTGGATCTCGACCTGGGCGCCCGACTTGTCGAGCTTGGAGCGCAGGCGCGAGACATGGGTGTCGAGCGCGTTCGAATGGATGTCGCCCTCCTGCCCGTAGACGCGGTCGTGCAGCGACTCGCGCAGCACGGTGCGCCCGCGCTGCTCGAGCAGGGCCTCGAGCACCAGCAGCTCGCGCCGCGTGAGCAGCAGGCTCTGCGCATCGACATGCGCCTGCCGCTGCAGGTGGTCGAAGCGCAGCCGCGCCAGCGCGGTGACGGGGTTCGCGCGCAGCGCGGGACGGCGCGCGAGCGCGCGCACGCGCGCCATCAGCTCGTCCATCGAGAAGGGCTTGGCGAGGTAGTCGTCGGCGCCGCCGTCGAGGCTCAGCACGCGCTCGGAGATGTCGGCCATCGCGGTGAGCACCAGCACCGCGGCCGCGATCCCGCTGGCGCGCAGGAACTCGATCAGGCTCAGGCCGTCGCCGTCGGGCAGGCCGCGATCGAGCACGATCACCTCATGCTGGCCCGCGAGCACCGCGTCCTGCGCCTCGCGCAGCGAGCCGGCCACGTCGACCACCGCCTGGTTCTGGCGCAGGGCCGCCGCCAGCGCCTGCGCGAGTTCGGCTTCGTCTTCGACCAGCAGGATTCTCATATCGGGCGGGAATTCTAGAGGGCGGCCCCCGTAATGTTCACGCAATGCCCTCGCCTACCCTGGCCGGTTCATCCATCCAGGGAGCCCAGGTGACACCCCTCTCGTCCCGCCTCGCCGGCACGCCATGGCACGCGGCGCTGCTGCGGCGCATCGCCACGCTCTGGGTCACCAAGATGCTCGGCACCACGCTCGGCATCTCCGGCTTCTTCGTGCTGTATTTCTGGGTCATGCACCACCCGCTCGGCCTGCCGCTCACGATGCCGCTCACGGCCATCGACCACTGGGTGCCGCTGAGCGAGGACGCGCTGCCGCTCTACGGCTCGCTGTGGCTCTACGTCGGCCTCGCGCCGGCCTTCGCGAAGGACCGCGCCGAGCTGCTGCTGCATGCGCAGGCGGCGGCGCTGATGGCGGCCATCGGGCTCGTGGTGTTCTGGCTCTTTCCGACCACCGTGCCGGCCTTCCCGGTCGACTGGGCGCAGTACCCCTCGCTGCAGTTCCTCAAGAGCACCGACGCGGGCGGCAATGCCTTTCCCTCGCTGCACGTGTCGTTCGCGGTGTTCACGGCCGTGCTGATGACGCGCCAGCTGCGCAGCGTGGACGCGCCCGGCTGGGTGCTGGCGCTCAACTGGCTGTGGGCCGCGGGGATCGTCTATTCGACGCTGGCCACGCGCCAGCACGTGCTGCTCGACGTGCTCGGCGGCACGGCGCTGGCGGGCTTCATGAGCTGGATCACCGGCCCGGCGCGGCGCCGGCTGATCCTGGTGGGCGCCTGAGGCGGCGCCCGGCCCTTCACTACCAGAAGATCCAGAGCGCGAGGCCGCCGAAGATCGCCCACTTCACGAGGTAGTACACGCGCTTGTCCCAGGCCTTCAGGCGCTTGCCGATCACGCGGATCTGGTAGATGTACTTGAAGGCGCGGTTGATGCCGCCGGTCTTGTCGCCGGCATCGTTGGGCGAGCTGGCCGCGGCCAGCAGGTTTTTCGCGAACCAGCGGTTGACGGCGCTGGCCCAGCGGTACTTGAGCGGACGCTCGATGTCGCAGAACAGGATCACGCGGTCGTGGTCGGTGGTGTTCTCGGCATAGTGGATGTAGGTCTCGTCGAATACCACCGATTCGCCGTCGCGCCAGTGGTAGCGCTGGCCGTCGACGTCGATGTAGCAGCCCTCCACGCCCGGCGTCCACAGGCCCAGGTGATAGCGCAGCGAACCCGCGAAGGGGTCGCGGTGGCGCACCAGCCGGCTGCCGGGCGGCAGCTCGGCGAACATCGCGGCCTTGATGGTGCCGATGCCGCGCAGCAGCTCGGTCGTGCGCGGGCACAGCACCGCGGCCGAGGGATGGGCCTCGTCGTACCACTTGAGGTAGAAGCGCTTCCAGCCGCTCTTGAAGAAGGAGTTGAAGCCCACGTCGTTGAACTGGCTCGAGGCCTTGATGCTGCCGCCGTTGCGCATCGCGAGCGCCTCCTCGCGGATGACCTCCCAGTTCTCCTCGAGCACGCGCATCTCGGGGAATTCCTTGGGCGACAGGTAGGGCGTGCTCGGCACCTTCGAGAACATGTACATGAACACGTTGAGCGGCGCGAGGAAGGTCGAATGGTCCGACAGCTGGCGGAAGAATCGGTGGCGCACCTGGCCACGGAAGTGCACGTAGAGCGCGCTGAGCGCGAAGATGGCGAGAATGACCCACTTCATGGGGGAGTGTCCTGTTCGGGAGGGGTGCCGGAGAGCACCCGGCATTTTAAATCTTCACACTTCGGCGGGGCTGAGCGGGGTCTTGGTGCCCTCAGCCGCGCCCCTCGAGCATCGGCTGCGCCTGCCCGTCGACCGCCAGCGGCAGCCGCACCACCGCCAGCAGCCCGCGGCCGCCGGCGCCGGTCTCCAGCACCACGCTGCCGCCATGCTTGTCGACCACCGACTTGACGATCGCGAGGCCCAGCCCGCTGCCGCTCTGGGCCTGGCCCGGGCTGCGGAAGAAGCGGTCGAACACCCGCTCGCGCAGGCCCGGCGGAATGCCCGGTCCCTGGTCGGCCACGCGCAGCACCGCCTGGTCCTGCTCGCGCGCCACCTGCACCTTGACGATCGTGCGGCGCGGGCTGTACTTGATGGCGTTGTCCACCAGGTTGTCGACCATCGACACCAGGCTCTCGCGCTCGCCGAGCACCGGCACCTCGCCCTCGCAGGCCAGTTCGAGCTCGACGCCGCGCGCATGCGCCACGGCCTCGATCATCGCGAGCCGGTCCTGCACCAGCGCGTCGAGCGACAGCGCCACCGGCAACGCGGCATCGGACACCGCGTCGCTGCGCATGAGCTGCAGCAGCTGGCCCACCAGCCGGGTCGCGCGGTCGTTGCTGCGCAGCAGGTTGGCCATCAGCTCGCGCTGCCCCGAATCGATGCTCTGCGCCTTCAGCGCCTCCACGTTCACACGCATCGCGGCCAGCGGCGTGCGCAGCTCGTGGGCCGCGTCGGCGATCAGGCTGCGCTCGCGCGTGGTGCTGTCGCGCACCCGCTGCAGCAGCGTGTTGATGCTCTGCACCAGCGGCTGCAGCTCGCGGTGCGGCGGCCGGTACGACAGCGGCGTGAGGTCGGCCGGCCCGCGCTCGGAGGTCTCGCGGCTCACGCGGCGCCAGGGCCGCAGCGCGAGCCGCACCGTGAGCCAGGCCGGCACCACCAGGAAGGGCAGGCTCACCAGCAGCGGCAGCAGGTAATAGCCGCGGTAGGTGATGTTGACCACCAGCCGCCAGATGCCGGGCTCGGCGATCATCACGCGGGTGTCGAGCTGCGGCGAATGCAGCGTGCGCGCGCGCCATTCGCGCCCGCCCGCGTGCACCGTCTCGATGACGTCGGGCGCGCTGTTGACGATCTCGGGCACGCTGTCGGTGGTGCGGTAGATCAGCTTGCCGCGCTGCCACACCTGCAGCATCGGCGAGGTGTCGGATTCGGCGTTGCCGTCGCTCGCGGTCTCCATCAGCGCGAGGTCGAAGGCATGCAGGGTGTCGTACTGGCGCTTCGGGTCGTCGGCCAGGTTGATGGCGATCGCCGCCACGCTCTCGTAGATCTTGCCGAAGCGCAGCAGCTCCGGGTCCTTGTAGGAGTCGTAGAACAGCAGCCCGACGATCAAGGTCCACAGCGCCGCCACCACCGCCATCTGCGCCAGCACCAGCCGGCGCATCAGCGAGGGCTGGATCACCCGCCCGATGAAGCGCAGCGCGCCACGGATCATGCGCGCGGGCTGCCGGCGCGCGCCAGCGACTGGGCGTCGACCACGTAGCCGATGCCGCGCACGGTGCGGATGTAGCCCTGGCCGATCTTGCGGCGCAGGTTCGAGATGTGCACCTCGAGCGAATTGCTGCCGATGCCCGGGCCGCCCGGCAGCACCTGTTCCTCCATCACGCGGCGCGTGACCACGCGACCGGTGCGCTTGAGCAGCAGCGCGAGCAGGTCGAACTCGCAGCGCGAGAGCTCCACCTGCTGGCCGTCGACCAGCACGCCGCGCGTGGGCTCGTGCAGCGCCAGGCCGCGCATGCGGATGGTCTCGTCGTCGAAGCCGTAGCTGCGGCGCGCGAGCGCGCGCACGCGCGACAGCAGCTCGGCCAGCGCGAAGGGCTTGACCAGGTAGTCGTCGGCGCCGTCGTCGAGGCTGCGCAGCCGGTCGTTGAGCGCGTCGCGCGCGCTGAGCACGAGCACCGGCAGGATCTGGCGCTCGCGGCGCAGGCGCAGCAGCAGCTCGATGCCGTCGCCGTCGGGCAGGCCGAGGTCGAGCAGCACCATGTCGAAGGCACCGCTGTCGAGGGTACGGATGGCATCGTCGAGACGGCGCACCCAGACCACGTCCATGCCCTGGTTGGCGAGCGCGATGCGCACGCCGTTGCCGAGTTCGAGGTCGTCCTCCACGAGCAAAAGATTCATGACAGTCTCCGTGCGGTGCGCCGCCCGGCACCTGGGGAGCCGGAAGTATCTGCCAAGCGGCCTTCGAAGACTTCAGGATTCCTTCATGAAGGCCACAGCCGCGCTTCAGGTCGGTTGCCCACACTGCGCGCCATGCCCCGGTTCCACCCCCTCTTCTTTCCGCCGCGGCGCGCCTTCCTGCGCGCCGCGCTGGCCTGGCCCTCGGCCGTCTCGCTCTCGGGCCTCGGCGGCCTCGTCACCCTCGGCGGCTGCGGCGGCAGCAGCCATCCGGTCGCCCCGCAGGCCAGTGCGCCCGCCGGCCCGATCGTGGTGTCGGTGACCGACCGGCGCGTGAAGGTGGCGCACGATGTCTCGCTGCATGTGCGCGACTGGCAATGCGACAACTGCCGCGGCCCGGCCATCGTGCTGCTGCCGGGGCTGGGCGCCAATGCCTACGTCTTCGACGGCCTGGCCCATGCGCTCGCGCCGCGTTCGCGCGTGATCGCGGTGAGCCGCCGCGGCTACGGCCAGTCGGACAAGCCGCTGCCGGTGCGCACCGCCACCGAGCACTACGAGGTCGACACGCTGGTGGCCGACCTGCATGCGCTGCTCGACGGCCTCGGGCTCGACCGCGTGGTGCTCGCGGGCCATTCGATCGCGGGCAACGAACTCACGCGCTTCGCGGGCCGGCATCCGCAGCGCGTGCGCGGGCTGGTCTACCTCGATGCCACCTTCGACCCCACGCGCAACCCCGGCACCGGCGGCCTGCCCGTGCCAGACAACCGGCTGTTTCGCGAACCAGTACCGAACGAGCAGGACGGCGCCTCGATGGAGGCGGCGATCGCCTATGCGCGGCGCACGGTGCGCCACTGGTCGGCGCCGCTGGAGGCCAACCTGCGCGACCAGCTCGACCCACGGCCCGACGGCAGCGTGCGCCTCAACACGCCCGCCGCCGTGGCCGACGCGATGGACACCGCCAGCCATTCCTTCTCGCCCGACTACACGCCGGTGCGAGCGCCCGCTCTCGTCGTGACCGCGATGCCCGGGGACATCCGCGACATCTTCCCCGCGCTGCCCGAGACGCTGGACGATGCCACGCAAAAGGACGCGGCCGCCTACCTGCGCGCGATCCGCTACGTGCGCGTCGACGACGCGGCCCGCCTGATGGCGGCGCTGAAGACCCGCCACCAGCTCGTGCTCGAGGACGCCTGCCACGGCGACTTCTTCATCGAGCGCGAGTCCGAGCTGGTGCGCGCCATCGAGGCGATGCGCTGGGCCTGAGGCCGGCCGGTGGCGTCAATTCGGCGCGCGCAGCAGCTTGATCAGCGCCGCCAGTTCCTCGCCGCCGAGCCCCGCGGCATCGGCGCGCTGGAACAGGCCGGCCGCGAAGGCCGGGAACTCGCTGTTGATGCCGCTCTCGCGCGCCGTCTGAAGGATGCGCTGCGTGGCCTCGACCGAGATCCGCATCGGGCTCTGCGAGATCTTGAAGTCGCCCGACTGGATGACCGCGCCCTCGTGCTGCAGGAAGCCCGCGAAGGTCGGCATGATGCCCGCGACGATGCGTCCGAACTCGGCCACGTCGAAGCCCTCCGACTCGGCCACGCGCGCGCCGTGCAGGAAGCCCAGCATCGTGCCGTAGATGGTCGAGAGCGTCGCGAGGTCCATGGCCGCGGCGTTGCTGATCTTCTCGCCGAGGTAGACGATGCCGCCGCCGAGCACCGCGAGCAGCGGCTCGACGGCACGGAACACCTGCTCGTCGCCCGACATCAGGATCGGCGTGTCGCCCTGGCCCATCTGCTCGGGCGCGGCCTGGATCGCGCCCTCGAGGAAGGTGGCGCCGTGGCGCTGCGCCCAGGCCTGCGCATCGCGCGCATCGCGCGGGCTGCCGGTCGTGAGCTGCACCAGCAGGCGGCCGTCCATCGCGGCCGCCACGCCCTCGGCGCCGAGGATCGCGTCGGCCGCGCGGTAGTCGTAGACGCACATCAGCACCACGCGGCTCGCGCGCACCGCGGCGGCGGCGCTGTCGGCCAGCACCGCGCCCTGGGCGACCAGCGGCGCGGCCTTGTCGGCGCTGCGGTTCCATATCGTGACTTCGTGGCCCTGTTCGAGGTAGAGGCGCGCGATGGTGGCGCCCATCGCGCCGAGGCCGATGACGGTGATCTTCTGCTTGCTGCTCATGGGGTGTTTCCGAAAAGGATTGACGATGGCCGCATGGTAGAAATCGCACCTCCCGATGGTCAAGTACCTACGATAAAGTGCGGTACTTACCAAAATGTCAGTATTGGAGAAGGCATGGCAGCGAAGAAGCCCTACGTCTGCGGCATCGGCCCCGCGTTCGAAGTCATCGGCGGGAAATGGAAAGCGCTGATCCTCTGGGAGCTGCACCTGCAGCCGCGCCGCTTCGGCGAGCTGCGGCGCATGCTGCCGGGCATCAGCGAGAAGATGCTGATCCAGCAGCTGCGCGAGCTCGAGACCGACGGCGTGGTCGCGCGCGAGGTGTTCCACGAGGTGCCGCCGCGCGTCGAGTATTCGGAGACCAAGCTGGGTGCCACGCTCAACGCGGCGCTCGGCCCGCTCGCCGATTGGGGCGACCGCTACGCCAAGCGCGTGGAGGCGGCGCGCAAGCAGTCGGAAGCGGCCAGGCAGGGCTGATGGAGATCGGATGACAACGACGCTGAACGACCCGGCGCGCCGCAACGCGCTGGCCACGATGATCGCGATGGCACTGCCATGGGGCAGCGCGCGCGCCGACGAGGGCTGCTCGGTCCGCGCCGCCTATGCCGGCCCGCCGCAGCGCTCCGCGCCCGACGCCATCTGGCAGCGCGACTTCGGCCGCGCGATCGACGGCGAGCTGCCCGCCGACCTGCAGAAGAGCCTCGGCGATGCGCTCGACAAAATGCTGCAGCACGTGCCGGCCGCGAGCGTGGCGGTCGCGCTCCCCGGCGAAGGCAGCTGGCGGGCAACCCGCGGCCTGGCGCGCACCGAGCCGCGCGAGCCGGTCCGGCCCGACCAGGGCTTCCAGGTCGCGAGCACCGCCAAGACGCTGACCGCCACGATCGTGCTGCAGCTCGTGGAGGAACGCCGGCTCGCGCTCGGCGACAGCATCGAGCGCTGGTTCCCCGAGGCGCCCAACGCCGGGCTCGTCACCATCGAGCACCTGCTGCGCCACACCAGCGGCCTCGTGAGCTTCAATGCGCTGCCCGACTTCGGCACGAAGTACCGGCCACCCGCGGAGATCATCGCCATGGGCCTCGCGCAGAAACCGCAGTTCTGCCCCGGCACGAACTGGAGCTACAGCAACACCGGCTACGCGATGCTCGGCGCCATCGTCGAACGGCTCGAGGGCGCGTCCTTCGAGCAGGTGCTGGCGAAGCGGCTGGTCGGCCCGCTCGCGCTCACGCACACCACGATGCGCCGGCCCGGCGTCGAACTGCCCGTCGTCAGCGGCCACGCGGGCGGCCGGCCGGTCGAGGCACCCGACCAGTACGCCACGCCCTATGCCGCGGGCGCGCTGGCCTCGACCGCGGGCGACCTCGTGCGCTTCTGGCATGCGCTGCTCGGCGGCCGGGTGCTGCCGCCGGCCACGGTGCGGCGCATGTTCGGCGACATGCCCGCGATGCTCGGCCCCTACAGCGGCGGCAATGCCTCGTACGGCATGGGCGTGCAGCTCTACGACGTGCCCGACGGGCCGGGCCTGATGCTGGGCCACAGCGGCGGCATCGAGGGCTTCACGAGCGTGGTCGCCTACGTGCCGGCCGACGACCTCTACATCGCCGTGTCCTTCAACGAGAAGAAGGTGCCGGCCGAGGCCGGCCTGTGGTCGCTGCTGCGCGCGGTGCGGGCCTGGCGCGTGCTGCGCTGACCGCCCCGGGGTCAGGCCGCCCAGTTCGTCTGGATCTCGGTCTTCACCTCGGTCATGAGCTTGTGCACCGGGCACTTGCCCGCCACGCGCAGCAGCTCGTCGCGCTGCGCATCGGTGAGGTTGCCGCTCACGCGCAACGTCGAGTCGAGCCGGTAGATGCCCTTGCGCTCCTCGCTGTCGTCGCGGTCGACCACGACCTCGATGTCCTCGACCGGGATGCCCTTGCGGCGCGCGTAGATCAGCACGGTGAGCGCCTTGCAGGCGGCCAGCGAGGCGTCGTAGAGGTCGTGCGGCTCGGGGCCCTCGTCGTTGCCGCCGCCAGCGGGCGAGGCATCGACCGCGATCTCGTGGTTGCGGATCTTGAGGATGTGGCGCGTGCCGGTGGTGCCGTCGCGGCGGATCGAGATGCTCATGGCGGTGTCCTTGGGGGGGAGTAGAGGTTCAGGAAAGCAGCGGCTTCACGTAGAGGATGGTCGTGAAGCCGCTGTGCCATTCGAGGTCGGGATAGCGGTCGGCCTCGCGATAGCCGAGCGCGAGGTAGAAGCCCTGGCTCGCGGTGTTGAAGGTGTCGGTCTCGAGCCGCGCGAGCTCGATGCCGTCGGCGCGCATGCCCGCTTCGGCGAAGGCCATGAGCGCGCGCGCGATGCCCTTGCGCCGATGCGCCGCGGGCACGTGCAGCGCCTGCACGAAGTCGCGCTGCCAATGGACCATGCCGACCACCTCGCCGCCGATCTCGGCGACGAAGAACTCGGGCCCCATCTCGTCGATGTAACCCACGGGCTCGCCGCTCTCGCGGTAGCCGCGCGCGGCCTCGGGCGTGAGCTGCGGCAGCCAGGTGCTCGCGAAGGTGTCGTCGAGGATGGCCTTGACGGCGTCGAAGTCGTCGAGGCGCCAGGGGCGGATGGTGATCGGGTCGGGGGACATGGGCCGGCGATGGTAGCCGTGCCTTCAGCGGTCGGTGGCGAGCATCAGGGTTTCCTTGATCTCCTCCATGACCACGTAGCTGTGCGACTCGGCCGCCACCGGCAGCTTCTTGAGGATGTCGCCGAGCAGGTGGCGGTATTCGCTCATGCCGCTCAGGCGCGCCTTCACGAGATAGTCGAAGCTGCCCGACACGAGGTGGCATTCGAGCACCTCGGGCATGTGCAGCAGCTCCTGCCTGACCTTGTCGAACACGTCGCCCGACTTGGCCGAGAGCTTGATCTCGACGAACACCAAGAGCGTCTTGCCCAGCGCCTCGGGCGACACGCGCGCGTGGTAGCCGCTGATGACGCCGTCGCGCTCCATGCGCTTGACGCGCTCGGCGCAGGGCGAGGCCGAGAGGCCGATGCGCTCGGCCAGTTCGGTCATGGAAATGCGGCCCTGGCGCTGCAGCAGGTCGAGGATCTTGCGGTCGATTCGGTCGAGCTCGGGCACTTTCACTCCGCGCGGCGCATAGGAAGGTTCTACACAGGGGATTCCACTGCCGAACGCATGAAAACAGTGGAATCCACTTCATTCTGACGCATAAATTCTCGGTATTCCATTCGAATCAGCGGATACACCATGAAAGTCATCGTTCTGGGCGGCGGCGTGATCGGCACCACCACGGCCTACTACCTCGCGCGCTCGGGCGCCGACGTCACCCTGCTCGACCGGCAGGCCGGTCCGGCCGAGGAAACCAGCTTCGGCAACGCGGGCCAGGTGTCGCCCGGCTACTCCACGCCCTGGGCCGCGCCCGGCATTCCGCTGAAGGCGATCAAGTGGATGTTCCAGAAGCATGCGCCGCTGTCGATCCGCCCCGACGGCACGCTGTTCCAGCTGCGCTGGATGGCGCAGATGCTGCGCAACTGCTCGCCCGAGCGCTATGCGATCAACAAAGAACGCATGATGCGGGTGGCCGAGTACAGCCGCGGCTGCCTGCAGGCGCTGCGCGCCGAGACTGGCCTGCAGTACGAGCACCGCACCGGCGGCACCCTGCAGCTGTTCCGCACGCAGGCGCAGCTCGACGCGGTGCAGCGCGACATCGCGGTGCTCGAGGAATGCGGCGTGCCCTACGAACTGCTCGACCGCGATGCGCTGGCACGCGTCGAACCCGCGCTGGCCGGCGCGCGCGACCGCCTCACGGGCGGCCTGCGGCTGCCGAACGACGAGACCGGCGACTGCCACCTGTTCACGCGCGGCCTGGCCGAGATCGCGCGCGGCCTGGGCGTGGACTTCCGCTTCGGCCAGGGCATCGAGGCGCTCGAGACCGAGGGCGGCCGCATCAGCGGCGTGCGCACCACGGCCGGCAAGGTGCTCACGGCCGACCGCTACGTGATGGCCTTCGGCAGCTACTCGCGCGCGGCCATCGCCTCGCTGGGCCTCGACATTCCCGTCTACCCGGTCAAGGGCTATTCGCTCACGGTGCCGCTGATCGACGAATCGCTGGCGCCGCAATCGACCGTGCTCGACGAGACCTACAAGGTGGCCGTCACGCGCTTCGACAACCGCATCCGCGTGGGCGGCATGGCCGAGCTCTCGGGCTTCGACCTGCGCCTGAACCCGCAGCGCCGCGCCACGCTCGAGAAGGTGGTGAGCGACCTGTTCCCGGGCGGCGACCTGCCGCGCGCCAGCTTCTGGACCGGCCTGCGCCCGATGACGCCCGACAGCACCCCGATCGTCGGCGCCACGCGCTACCCTAACCTGTTCCTCAACACCGGCCACGGCACCCTGGGCTGGACCATGGCCTGCGGCTCGGGCAAGCTGATCTCCGACATCGTGACCGGCCAGCGGCCCGAGATCCGCACCGACGGGCTCGCGATGGACCGCTACGAGCAGGGGTCGCAGCGTATGCCTCAACCGCGCCCGGCCTCTGCGACGGCCTGAGAAAGCGGACTTCCGGACGCAGAGGACGCGAAGGTTTCGCGAAGGGCGCAAAACAATTCAATAAAAAATTGGTTTTCCTTTCGCGTCCTCTGCGAAACCTTCGCGTCCTCTGCGTCCGGCTGCCCGATCCCGTTTTTCAGGCGGCCTTCGCAACCGTCACGCCGCTGTCCATCCCCCGGTACACCTCGGCCTCGCCATGCCGCGCGAGCAGCTGCATCAGGTGCTTGCGGATCAGCATGCCCGGGCGATCCGACTCCATCGAGTACTCGACGCCGCGCCGGCGCGTGTCGACCAGCGCATCGGGATCGGTCGACTCGAGGATGTCCTTGTCCTCGCGCGTGATCTCCTCGTCGAAGGCGATCAGCATCGAGGCCGGGCAGTCGGCCTCGGTGTCGTTGCGGAACAGCCATTGGCACAGCTGCATGCGGTGGTCGTCGATCGGCGTGAAGCAGTTGATGATGATGTGGCGGATGCCGCTCGGGTACTCGATGTCGAGGCGGCGCGAGAACGGCATGAAGTAGGCATTGCGCATGTGGCGCGTGGTGATGGGATCGCTCACGCCGCTGATCGCATGGAATTTCGCGGGATTGGTCGCCTCGATGACGGTCTCCGCGTGGAAGCCCGCCTCGTTCTCCACCAGCTCGTACTTGCTCGGTTTCGGGCTCGCGGCCACGCCGAAGGTGGCGCGGTGCACGAAGCTGAAGTGCGAGTTGTCGAAGGAGTTCTCGAGCGCGCGCAGCGGACTGGTCCGCCACTCCTCGTGGAACTGGAAGATGGTGCGGTAGCCGGGATCGTCGAACTCGGGAATGGCCGGGATGTCGGCGATCGGCTCCTCGAGCGCGACCCAGGCATAGCCATGGCGCGCGGCGCAGCGGTAGGCCGTGGTGCGGTAGTCGGGCGGGATCGGTCGCTCCGCCTCGTACTGCGGGATGCGGATGACCTGGCCGCCGCGGTCGTAGGTCCAGCCGTGGTAGCCGCACTGGATCGCGCCCTGCCCACAGGCCTGGCCCGCGCCGTCGACGCACCAGCCCTTGGAAAGCTTCGCGGTGCGGTGGCAGCAGCGGTCGCGCAGCGCGGCCGGCTGGCCTTCTGCGTCGAGGAAGAGAACGATGTCCTCGCCGAGCAGCCGGAAGGGCCTGGGCCCCTGGGCCAGGTCGGCGAGCGGCATGACGGCATGCCAGAACTTGCGGAAGACGGGTTGACGGGTGACGAGCATGCGTGGGACTCCTTCTGCGTTGCATGTCCGCGCACGACCAGCGATGCGCGGGGACGAACCTGAAAGAGCAATTTCCCGTCGCGGCCGGCTTCGCCAGGGGGTGGGACGAAGGCCGGTGGACTGAACGCTTCTACTCTGCGCCTTGCCCGATGCAAGTTGCGCGCCCGCATTGTGTCGCGCGGGCGATCCATCGTGCGCAATGCCCGAGCGCGCCGCCTTGGCATGCGGCATGCATTCCACGCCGCCGAGAGTAGAAGCGTTCAGCGGCAGATGCACCATCGAAGTGCGCCGCCCGGAAATTGCTCTTGCAGCGCCCGCGCCATGGCCCGCCGTTCAGGCGGTCATGATGCGGTCACCAGGACATCCGATCCGAGACAAACGAAACTGCCGCCCCGCCGCGGCGAACGCACGCCCTCTTTCCACGCATGAACTTCAGCGACACCCCATCCCCCTCCTTCCCCGCCGAAACCGCGCTCGACGAACGCGACGGCCGCTACCTGCGCAAGGCCATCGTCTGGTCGCACCTCGCGCGCCGGCGCGGCAACCGGCCCTTCGGTTCCGTCATCGTCTCGGCCGCGGGCGAGGTGATCGCCGAGGCCTACAACAACACCGGCGAGACCGGCGACTGCACCGGCCATGCCGAGACCAACGCGATCCGCGCGCTCGCGGGCCGCGGCATCTCGCGCGAGGAACTGGCCGGCGCCACGCTCTATGCCTCGGGCGAGCCCTGCGTGATGTGCGCGGGCGCGATCTTCTGGTCGAACATCGGCCGCGTGGTGTTCGGCATCGACGCCGAGCGGCTGCGCGTGTTCCGCGGCGAGCGGCAGGACCAGCGCGATGCCGAGCTGTCGTGCCGCGACGTGTTCCGCGTCTCGCCGCACCCGATCGAATGCATCGGCCCGGCGCTGGTCGACGAGGCCAGCGCCGCGCACGACGGCGCCTGGAAGAGCTGACGCGGCACATAGACTCCCCGCATGCCCTGGCACGCCCGCCTCCATCTTTCCTACCGCCACGAAGCCGACCGCACCGTCGCCCGCTTCCGCCACGACGGCCCGCTGCGCATCCTTCAGAGCCTCTACCCCGAGGGCGATGCCGTCTGCCACAACGTGCTGGTGCATCCGCCGGGCGGGCTGGTGGGCGGCGACACGCTCGAGATCGAGGTCGAGGCCGCCGCCGGCAGCCATGGCCTGGTGACCACGCCCGGCGCCTCGCGCTTCTACCGCAGCGAGGGCGAGCGCGCGGTGCAGCGCACCCGGCTGCGGCTGGCGGCCGGCGCGCGGCTCGAATGGCTTCCGCTCGAGGCCATCTGCTACAGCGGCTGCGTGGCCGAGAACCGCATCGCCATCGAGGCCGAACCCGGCGCGGAGATGATCGGCTGGGACGTGGCGGCGCTGGGCCTGCCGCATGCGCACCAGCCCTTCGAGCGCGGCAGCCTGCTGCAGCACATCGAGGCGCCCGGCGTATGGCTCGAGCGCGGCCGCATCGACGCGGCCGACCAGAGGCTGCTGCAAAGCCCGCTGGGCCTGGGCGGCCACCGCTGCCTGGCCTCGCTGTTCTACGTGGCGGGGACGCCGGCCGCGCGCGCCCGGCGCGAGGCACTGCTCGCGCTCGCACGCGAACGCATCGAGGCCCAGGGCCTGGCCGGCAGCGCCGGCGCCACCAGCCCGCATGCCGAGGTGGTGGTGCTGCGCGTGCTCGCGCCGGTGGTCGAACCCGCGATGCGGCTGCTGCGCCAGGTGTGGCAGGACTGGCGCGCCGAGCTCTGGTCGCTGCCGGCCGCCACGCCGCGCATCTGGTCGACCTGAAGACCCCCGCCGCGGCGGCGGCGCTAAGGCTTTCGGCTACAGTCCCGCACCTCCCGCCTCACGACCCGCCGCCAGAGTGACCCTCCGAAAATCCGCTCGCAGCCTGGTCGTGCGCCTCCTCGTGATGGGGCTGGTGATGGCGATCATCGGCACCGCCGCCAGCTACATCCAGCTCAGCCGCTTCCTGCGCGAGGACCTGACGCAGTCGGTGGCCTCGCAGCAGACCGCGCTGGCCGCCTACGTGGCGCGCGACGTCGACAACTACCTGGTGGAGCGCCTTGCCTTCCTCGAGCGGCTGGCGCAGGCCGTGCCGCCCGAGCTGCTGGCGCAGCCCGCGCCGCTGCACGCCTGGCTCGCGGAGCGCGGCGCGCTGAACCCGCTGTTCCCGCTCGGCCTGGCGCTCGCCACGCCCGATGGCAGGCGGCTCGACCAGGACGGGCAGTTTTCGACCGAGGCGCTGGAATTCGCCGCCGCGCGCGCCGGCCGGCGCGCGGTGGGCCGGGCGCAGGCGACGGCGGCGCATCACGCGGCCCTGCCCATGGCCGTGCCGCTGCGCGACGGCAGCGGCGAGGTGGTGGCCGTGCTGCTCGGCACCGCCGACCTCACGGCCGACGGCCTGCTCGACCACCTGCTGGAAGGCCGCGTGGGCCAGGCCGGCGGCATCCTCGTGATCTCGCCGCGCGACCGGCTCTTCGTCGCCTCGACCGACGCGACGATGATGCTGACCCCCACGCCGCCCGACGGCGTGAACCCGCTGCACGACCGCGCGATGGCGGGCTACCGCGGCAGCGGCACGACGCGCAACGCCCGCGGCATCGACGAGATCTCGGCCATCGCCTCGGTGCCGACGGCCGGCTGGTTCGTGGTCGCGCGGCTGCCGGTGGCGGAGGCGCTCGCGCCGGTGGCGCGCATGCAGGCCTTCATCCTGCGGCAGCGCGCGCCGGCCGTGACGATGGTGCTGATCGTGATCGGCCTGATCATGGCCTGGCTGCTGCGCCCGCTGCTGCGTGCCGCCGACCAGGCCGACCGCATGACGCGCGGCGAGCTGCCGCTGGCGCCGCTGCGCGTGGTGCGCGACGACGAGATCGGCCACCTGACGCAGGCCTTCAACCGGCTGCTGGCCAAGCTGGTCGACAACCAGCAGGCGCTGGCACGGCTGGCCCACCACGACACGCTGACCGGCCTGCCCAACCGCAAGCTGCTCGACGAGCGGTTGCAGCAGGCGCTGGCCCATGCCGCGCGCCACGGGCAGCCGGTGGCGGTGCTCTACCTCGATCTCGACGGCTTCAAGCAGCTCAACGACACCCTGGGCCACGAGGCCGGCGACCTCGCGCTGCGCGAGATCGCGCGCCGGCTGCAGGCGCTGGTGCGGCAGACGGACACCGTGGCGCGCATCGGCGGCGACGAGTTCGTGCTGCTCGCCACCGGCCTCGTGGAGCCCGCGGAACAGGGCGCGCAGGTGCTGGCGCAGCGCTGCATCGCGGCGATCGCCGAGCCGCTGCAGCTGGCACGCGCGCGCACGCTGATCGGCGTGTCGGTGGGCATCGCGCTGGGCCGTGGCGGCGAGACGCCGCGCGACCTGCTCGCGGCCGCCGACCAGGCGATGTACCGCGCCAAGCAGGACGGCCACGCCGTGCCCGCGGCGCGCTGAACGCGCCCGCGCCGCTCAGCCCCGGGTTCAGCCCGCCGCGTCGGTGCGCGGCAGCCGCAGGTGCTTCTTCAGGTGCTCGAACACCTGCCGCGTGACCGGGTTCACCACATGGCTGCGCACGTAGAGGTGGTAGGCCAGGTCGGGCAGCCGCGGCATGCCGTCGCCCACGCCGAGCACGCGCAGGCCCGCGTCGAGCTGCTCCACGCCGCGCGCCGTCACGCCCAGGCCCGCGCGCAGCGCCGCCTTGATGCCGATCAGGCTCGAGGAGGTGTAGCGCGGCGTCCAGGGCACGCCGGCCGCGTCGAGCGCCTCGTGGCCGATGCGCCGGAAGATGCTGGGCCCGTCGGCCATGATCAGCGGCACCGGCTTCGCCGGGTCGTGCACGTAGCCCGCGGCGCACAGCCACACGGTCGGCGAGTTGCGCAGCACCACGCCCTCGAACTGGGTGTCGATGCGGTTCGAGATGATCATGTCGACCTCGCCACGCTTGAGCGAAGTCATGAGGTAGGGGCTGCGCGCCACGTGGATGTCGAGCTGCAGCAGCGGCGAGGTGCGCGCCACCTCGGTCAGCAGCAGCGGCAGCATGGTCTCGGCCACGTCGTGCGGCGCGCCGATGCGCAGGTTGCCCTCGAGCTGGCCCTCGCGCAGGCTGCGCAGCGCCTCGTCGTTGAGCGCCAGCAGGTGGTGCGCGTAGTTGAGCAGGCGCTGGCCGTGCTCGGTCAGCCGCTTCTGCCGGCCCTGCCTGGCGAACAGCGGGTGGCCGATCTGCTCCTCGAGCCGCTGCATCTGCTGCGTGACCGCGGACTGCGTGCGGTCCAGGTGCACCGCCGCGGCGGCGAAGCTGCGATGGGTGACGACGGCGGCGAGCGTGCGCAGCAGTTCGAGGTCGAGCGTGGGCATTCATTAATTTTATTGATGTGTTTTGCGCCCGTGCTGGATTGTTCGGCGCCGCCGGGCTCACTACAGTGGCTGCACAGAAATCGGGCAGCCCCACAGGAGAAACCGCATGAGCACCGCATCCGTTCCACGCAGCGAAGCCGTCGAGACGGCCATCGCCAGCATGAAGACATCCATCGCCAACGGTGAACCGACGCGCGAGAAGCTGGCCGAGGTGCTCGAAGCGCTGCAGGGCCTGGCCGCCCGCACCGAGTACTGGCAGGCCGGCGACTACCCGCCGCCCGAGCCCGGCGAGCACCAGGCGCGCTACCTGATCGCCGAGGACGCCGACCAGAGCTACGCGCTCTATCTCAACGTGATGCGCCCGGGCAAGCGCATCGTGCCGCACAACCATACGACCTGGGCCTGCATCGCCGCGGTGGAAGGCACCGAGCACAACCGCGTCTACCGGCGGCTGGACGACGGCTCGGTGCCCGGCGTGGGCCGGCTCGAGGAGACCGCGCTGGTGGTGGTCGCGCCCGGCGCCGGCATCGCGCTGATGCCCGAGGACATCCACTCGGTGGAGATCCAGGGCGAGCAGACCATCCGCCACCTGCACATGTACGGCCGCGCGCTCGAGACGCTGGACCGCCGCACCGCCTACGACCTCGCGGCCGGCACCTGCCAGACCATGGGCATCGGCGTGCAGACGCGGCGCTGAACCGGCTCCCCCGCTTTCTTCCTTTTCGCTTTCCCCATGACCTCCATCGACCCGAAGACCCTCAAGCGCTGGCTGCACGACGGCGGCGAGATCGCGCTGCTCGACGTGCGCGAGCACGGCCAGTACGGCGAGTCGCACCTGTTCCTCGGCGTGCCGCTGCCCTTCAGCCGGCTCGAGCTCGATGCGCCGCGCCTGCTGCCGCGCCGCGGCGTGCGCGTCGTGACCTATGACGGGGGCGACGAAGAGAGCCGGGGCGTCGCTCATCGCGCCGCCGAACGCCTGCGGGCGCTCGGCTACGGCGACGTGCACGTGCTCGAAGGCGGCACGCGCGCCTGGCAGGCCGCGGGCCATGCGCTGTTCGCGGGCGTGAACCTGCCCTCGAAGACCTTCGGCGAACTGGCCGAGGAGGCCTACCATACGCCGCGCATCGGCGCCGACGAACTCGCCGCCATGCTCGCGCGCCGCGACGACGTGGTGGTGCTCGACGGCCGGCCCGTGAGCGAGTTCTTCAAGATGAACATCCCGGGCGCGACCTGCTGCCCCAACGGCGAACTCGCCTACCGCGTGCGCCGGCTCGTGCCCGATGAGCGCACGACCATCGTCGTCAACTGCGCGGGCCGCACGCGCAGCATCATCGGCGCGCAGACGCTGATCAACCTCGGCGTTCCGAACCCGGTCTATGCGCTGGAGAACGGCACGCAGGGCTGGTACCTGGCCGACCATGCGCTCGCGCACGGCGGCACCGAGCGCTATGCCGACGACAGCGGCAATTGCGAGCTGCGCGGCGCCGCGCAGGCGCTGGCCGCGCGCTTCGGCGCGCCCACGGTCGATGCGCGCACGGTGCGCGACTGGGCCGGCGACGCGGGCCGCAGCCTGTTCCTGTGCGACGTGCGCACGCCCGAGGAATTCGCGGCCGGCAGCCTGCCCGGCGCGCAGCACACGCCGGGCGGGCAACTGCTGCAGGCGGCCGACCAGTACCTGGGCGTGCGCGGCGCGCGGCTGGTGCTGTTCGACAGCGACGGCGTGCGCGCGCCCACGGTCGCGAGCTGGCTGCGCCAGATGGGCCACGACGCGAGCGTGCTCGAGGGCGGGCTCGCGAGCGGGCTGGCGCTCGAGGCAGTGACCGCACCCGCGCCGAAGCCGCTCGTCACGATCGATGCGCGCGCGCTGTCGGCGCGCATCGAGAGCGGCGAGGTCGCGCTGGTCGACCTGCGCCCGGGCATGGCATTCCGCGCCGGCCACATCGCGGGCGCGCGCTGGTCGATCCGGCCGCGGCTGGCCGACGACCTGCGCGGCGAAACGCGCCAGTTGGTGCTGGTGGCCGACGATCCGGCGCTCGCCGCCTGGGCCGTCGCCTCCGAGCTCGCGGACCACGCGGCGCCGCTGCTGCTCGAGGGCGACATGGCCGCATGGCGCGCCGCCGGGCTGCCGCTCGAGGCCACGCCCGCGCTGCCCAGCGATGCCGACTGCATCGACTACCTGTTCTTCGTGCACGACCGCCACGACGGCAACAAGGAGGCCGCGCGCCGCTACCTCGCCTGGGAGACCGGCCTGGTCGCGCAGCTCGACGCGCAGGAGCGCGCCGCCTTCCGATTGCCGGGCGCGCCGCACGCGTAGCCCTCGCCCCCGTTCCTCGCCAGTCCACGGACCGCGGCTTCGCGCCACGGTCCGGCCTTCGCTCGTCCTCGTTCGTTCCGTCCAGGAGTTCACCATGTCGACTGCATCCGGCCTTTCCCCGCACCGTCCGTCCCGCATGCGCCGCGCGCGCTGGCTGCTCGCCGCGGCCTGGAGCGCCACGCTCGTGCTGCAGGGCGCGGCGGCCGACCCGCTGCCCGCGCGCAACGGCTACCCCACGCAGCCGATCCGCTTCGTCTCGCCGTTCCCTCCAGGCGGCGGCAACGACGCCACCGCGCGCCTGGTGACCACGCGCCTGGCCGAGATCACGGGCCAGCCGGCCGTGGTCGACAACCGCGGCGGCGCGGGCGGCAACATCGGCGCCAAGGCGGTGGCCGATGCCAGGGCCGACGGCTACACCGTGCTGACCTCGCAGGTCTCGATCATGGCGGTGAACCCCGCGCTGTACGCGGCGCCGGGCTTCGACCCGGTCAAGAACTTCGTGCCGATCACGCAGATCAACGCGGCGCCGCTCGCGCTGGTGGTGGAGGCGAACTCGCCGCTCAAGTCCTTCGCCGACCTGGCCGCGAAGGCCAAGGCCAGTCCCGGCAAGCTCACCTATGCCACGCCGGGCAACGGCACGCTCTCGCACCTGGTCGGCGTGGTGCTGCAGAAGGACAACGGCGTCGACATGACGCACGTGCCCTACAAGGGCGCCGGCCCCGCGCTCACCGACCTGCTCGGCGGCCAGGTCGACGTGCTCGTGACCTCCACCGCCTCGGTCGCTGGCATGGTGCAAAGCGGCAAGCTGCGCGTGCTGGCCGTGACCAGCCCGCGCCGCATCGGCGTGTTCGCGAAGGCGCCCACGCTCGAGGAGCTCGGCTATGCCAATGCGCGCTTCGAGGACTGGTACGGCTTCTTCGCGCCGGCCGGCACGCCGCCCGAGCGCGTGGCCTATCTCAACGAGGCGATCGTGCGCACCCTGCACCTGCCCGAGGTGAACAGGCAGGTGACCGACGGCGGCAGCGAGGTGGTCGCGAACACACCCGAGGCCTTCGCGGCGCAGCTCAGGCAGGACATCGAACGCTGGTCGCGCATCGTGAAGCTGTCGGGCGCGCGCGCCGACTAGCATCGGCGAACGCCTCCACGTCAGAGAAGAAGCCCATGCCCGCCTCGCCCACCGATCCCTCCGGCCTGTCCCTCGAAACCCGCATCGCCCACCTCGGCAAGCACCCGGCCCATGCGGGCGGCGCGCCGGTCAACCCGCCGCTGGTGCGCGCCAGCACGGTGGTGTTCGACAGCGTGGCCGCGATGCGCGACGCCCGCGCGCGGCGCGGCGAGGAGCGCGTCTTCAGCTACGGCGCGCGCGGCACGCCCACCACCTTCGCGCTCGAGGATGCGGTGAGCGAGCTCGAGGGCGGCTACCGCACGCGGCTCTTTCCCACCGGCCTCGCGGCCATCGGCATGGTGCTGCTGTCCTACCTCAAGCCGGGCGACCACGTGCTGATGTCCGACAGCGTCTACGAGCCGGCGCGCCAGCTGGTGCATTCCTTCCTCGATCCCTACGGCATCCGCTGCAGCTTCTTCGCGGCCGACGGCAGCGGCATCGAAGCGCTGTTCGAGCCCGCCACGCGGCTGGTCTACGCCGAGTGCCCGGGCTCGCTGGTCTACGAGATGTGCGACCTGCCGAAGCTGGCCGCGCTCGCGCATGCGCGCGGCGCGCTGCTGGCGGCCGACAACACCTGGGGCTCGGGCCTGCAGTACCGCCCGCTCGCGCTCGGCGCCGACATCTCGCTGATGGCCGCCACCAAGTACCTCTCGGGCCACTCCGACGTGATGATGGGCACGGTGGCGACCACGCGCGAGGCCTGGCGCGCGCTCAACGAGCGCTGCGACGCCTTCGGCATGACCGTGAGCCCCGACGACGCCTGGCTGGTGCTGCGCGGCATCCGCACGCTGTCGGCGCGGCTGCGCCTGCACGAGCAGCATGCGCTCGAGGTCGCGCACTGGCTGCAGGCGCGGCCCGAGGTCGCGACCGTGTTCTGCCCCGCGCTGCCCACGCACCCCGGGCACGATCTCTGGCGGCGCGACTGCAGCGGCACCAACGGGTTGCTGTCCTTCGAGCTGCGGCCGGAGATTGCGCCGGCCGCGGTCGAGCGGCTGGTCGATGCGCTCTCGCTGTTCGGGCGCGGCTCGTCCTGGGGCGGCTACGAGAGCCTGGTGGCCTGGGCCAACATGCGCGCGGCGCGCAGCGTGAGCGACTGGAGCGCGCGCGGCGCGGTGGTGCGGCTGCACGTCGGGCTCGAGGCGCCGGCCGACCTGGTGGCCGACCTCGGCCGCGGCTTCGCGGCCGCCGGAGCCGGCGAGGCCGCCTGAGGGCGCCGGGCCGCGTTCCCGCGCCCAGGCGGGCCGATCGGCTTTGTCAGCATCTGTTTCCTTTCCGCGGCTTCGGCGGCGCGGAACAGGGCCGCGAGAGCGCCGCCCGCACCCCGGCAGCCACCGCCGGTCACCAGGACGTGAAAAAAGCCCCTGCTCCGGGCAACAATTAGTGACCTTTTCTTAAGGCCAAAGGTTACATTCAGGCTCCAGCGCAGCGCACACCTGCCATGAACCGGATCGGCTTCTCCCCACGCACCCCTTTCCCGCCGGAAAGCACGCGCTCGCGCCCGGCGAGCTTCATCCCCTGGCTGATCGCGGTCCAGCTCTTCGTGCTCGTGCCGATGCTGGCCTTCAGCGTCTACGTCACCACCCGCATGGGCGACCAGGCAGAGGCCCGCGAGCGCCAGTTGCTGCTCGACAAGGCCAACAGCACCGCCGCCGCGATGGCGCGCGAGGCCGACCGGCTGCGCGCCGACGTCCACCAGCTCGCCGCCGTGCCGCGCTCGGGCCAGCGCTTCGAGGTACAGGGCCCGGGCGAAGCCTCGCCCGCGCTCCATGCCGTCTACCGTCCCGATGGCACGCCGTGGCTGGCCGATGTACCGGCCGCGCTCGTCGGCCTGCGACCCGAGGGTTTCGGCGTGGTGCTGCGCGAACAGATCTGGCCCGAGGGCTGGGTTGCCTCGCTGGTCGACGCCAGCGGCAAGGTGGTCGCGCGCTCGCGCGACGAGGACCGCTATCTCGGCCACCACGCCACGCCCCAGCTGCGGCAGAAGATCGCCGGCGCCGACCGCAGCGTCAGCAGCACCCTCACGCTCGACGGCCTGAAGGTGCTCTCCACCATCGCGCCGGTGCCCGGCACGGCCTGGTGGGTCGCGGTCGGCGTGCCCGAGGACACCCTGACCCGCAGTGCCCGCAACCCGCTGGCCTCGCTGCTCGGCATGGGCAGCTGCCTGGTCGTGCTCGGCCTGGCGGCCTCGGCGCTGATCGCGCGCCGGCTCAACCGCGAATTCCGGCCCGCTTCGATGGACGTGCCCGACGTGGTGGTACCCACCGCCACCGCGCGCGCGCTCACCGTGCCCGGCCCCGCGGCCGAGGCCATGCCGAAGACCGGCGTGGCCGCCGAAATGGCGCCCGCGCCCGACGACATGGCGCGCGACGACATCACCGGCCTGCCGCTGCCCGAGGTCTTCCTCGCCCAGGTGCGGCAGGCCCGCACCGTGGCCGAGAACAGCCCCGGCTTCCTCTGGTGCGCGATCAGCGTCGAGCTCGGCGGCCTCGCCGCGGCACGCGACCGCCTCGGCGAGGAAGCGGCCGAACGGCTGCTGCAGGCCTTCGTCGGCCGCATGCGCCGCTCGGTGCGTCCCGGCGACGCCTGCGGGCGCATCGACGCCGACACCTTCGTCATCGTGCTGACCGGCCCGCGCGACGGGCTGGCGCAGGCCGCAGAGCGCGTCGGCTCCTCGCTGGTGCGCGGCGCGCGGGCGCTCGGCCACGGGCTGGACTGCAAGGTCGGCTTCGCCATCGGCGACCCGGCGCGACCGGTCACGGCGGTGCTCGAACAGGCCGCCCATGCGCGGCAGGAAGCCCGCATCGACGGCGCCAGTGCCACGCGCTGGTTCAACGTCATCGCCTGAGCCTCCCGGCCTCCTACGGCCGCCGCCATCGCCTCGTGCGATCATGCCCCGCCGCGCACGGCGGCTTTTGATCCAGGAGGTATCCGGTTTTGGTTTCGACAGGCAGGAACTGGCGCATGCGCGCCGCACCGCTCGTGGCCCTGACGATGGCGCTGGCCATCGCGGGCTGTTCCACCCCATCCCCGGGCAGCGCGCCCGTCGAGAAGAGCGATGCGCGCGGTCCCGGCAACTACGTGGTGCAGCCGGGCGACACCCTGTACCGCATCGCCTCGAAGACCGGCCGCCGGATGCAGGACATCTCGCGCTGGAACGGCATCGACGACCCGGACAAGCTCGAGGTCGGCCAGGTGCTGCGCATCGTGCCGCCGGGCGGCGCGTCGGAGCCGCCGCGCACCGCGGGCGGCGAGCGCGAACCCTCGAAGCGGCCCGTGCCGCCGGCACCGCGCGAATCGGGCCCGCCGCCCTCGCGCGTCGGCACCGGCGACTGGGCCTGGCCCGCGCCGGGCCCGGTGATCGCGGGTTTCAACGGCGGCAGCAACAAGGGCGTCGACATCGCCGGCAAGCTCGGCGAGCCGGTGGTCGCCGCGGCCAGGGGCGTGGTCACGGTCAGCGAGACCCTGCGCGGCTACGGCAACGTGCTCATGATCGACCACGGCGGCTCGCGCATGTCGGTCTACACCCACCTGCGCAGCGCCCTGGTGAAGAAGGGCCAGACCGTGCAGAAGGGCCAGCAGATCGCCGAGATGGGCAATACCGACGCCGACCGGGTCAAGCTGCATTTCGAGGTCCGCGTGGGCGGGCGCGCGGTCGATCCGCGTTCATTCCTGGCCGACGGACGATAAATTCCGCCGCCGGAATAGGGTGGCGGGCTCGAATTGGGATTGCCGGTCGCGCACCGGACTTGGGCATCCGGGTATTCCAGTGCGAGTTCTTTGCGGTCGTCCAATTGCAGCCTCGACGGCCGGCGGCGAATCCCGCGCGATGCGGTGAAGTCGAATTCATTCACCGACCGGCACGGAAGCCTGCCAGCCCGAATCCCCAATTCCCAAAAAGGAATCCGGGATTCCGCTTCCCGATCAGATAAAGTCGGCGGGCCGGATTCGATGCCGGCACGGATTGGCGATGGGCCAAACCGGATGCCTTTTTTGTAGACCACCTGTCTGCGACTCGTCCTGATTTCGATCTTGCGACAATTGCTGACAACGAAAAATGCGTTCGCGGCCTAATCTCGCCAGCTCTCCTCTCCTCACTCAAATACAAAGCATCTCCATGGCCAAGACATTCCAACAGGTCCAGAAGCAAATCGAACAACTCCAGAAAGAAGCCGATCAGCTTCGCAAGAAGGAAGCCGACGGCGTCCTCGAGCGCATCCGCGAAGCCATCGAGGTGTATGGCTTCACGGCCGCCGAATTGGGTTTCGGCCGCTCGCCCGGCCGTCCCGCCGCCACGGCGAAACCCGCCGCGCGCCAGGGCCGCAAGGGTCGCAAGGCCGCCGGCAATGCGCCCAAGTTCAGGGACGACCAGGGCAATGTGTGGAGCGGCCGCGGTCCGCGTCCCGGCTGGTTCAAGGCCGCGCTCGAAGCCGGCAAGTCGCCCGACGAACTGCTCGCGAAATAAGGCGACGGACTTCGAGAGGCGCCGCTACCACCGGTGCGCCATCCCGAAACCCGCCTTTGGCGCTTTCGAATTGCACATGCGGCCCTCGAGGCCGCATGTCTTTTTGGGGCGGCCGAATTGCGCCGCCGGGCTATCGCCCCAGGGGCCGCAATCCCTCCACCAGCAGCACCACCGCATCCGCGCCGGCCTTGCGGTCGCGCGCAATCGCCGCATAGCCGGGATCGTTCTGGAATGCGCGCGCGGCCTCCTTGTCAGCGAATTGCATCACCACCACCTTGTCGCGCTGCCATCCGCCTTCGAGGATTTCGGGCGCTTCGTCGGCCACGAGCAATTGCGCGTCGAAGCGCGCGAACACGGCCGGGAATGCGCGTTGATAACGCCGGTAGGCCTCGAGGTCGTTGAAGGCGAGTTGCGCAATGATGTAGGCGGGCATCTTCGGAATGTCTCCTGTGTCGCTTCGGTCTTTGATGGGCGATGCAGCGACGATCGGATCCATTCGCGGTCGCCGGCCGCATCGCCTCCAGTATCCATTCGCGAAAAGCCGAAACGCGCGTCCCATTGCGTGCATCGGCAATAGGCCGAAAGGCGGACCACCGAGCGAAGAGTCCCGGCAGCGGGGAAGCGTTATGAAATGGCGCGCGGCGTCGCCGACGGCAGTTCGCCGAACAGCGCCTTGTAGCGCTGCGAGAAATGGCTCAATTGATGGAACCCCTGCGCCTCGGCCGCCTGCGACACGCTGCATTGCGCGGCCGAGGTGGCCAGCAGGCGGCCGCGCACCGCATTGAGCCGCAGGCTGCGCAGGTAATGCACGGGCGTCGTGTCGGCCATCTGCCGGAAGCCGTTCTGCAGGCTGCGCCGGCTGGTGCGCAGGCGCCGGCACAGCGCCTCGATGTCGGGCGGCGCGGCGCCGCTGGCGGCCACGATGCGATGGCACTCCGAGACGATGAAGCTCGCCGAGCTGCCCGCCACGCCCGGTGGGGCACCGGCCGCCCCCTCGAGCACGGCATGCAATGCCTCGAAGGCGATGCGCGCGGCGGCTTCCTCGTGCGCGGTATCGCCGCCCTGCACCAGCCCCAGCAAGGCGTGCCGCATGCGCGCCACGGCTTCGGCCGGCGCGCGCAGCACCGGCTGCGACAGCAGGCGCAGCGCCTGCGGCGGCAGGGGCCGCGCATCGAGCAGGCGGCGGAACTGCTCGGCCTCGAAGGTCACGGCCAGCAGTTCCATGCCGCGCGGACGCTGCAAGGTGAAGTCCTCGCCGGCGCGCAGCAGGAACAGGCTGTGGTCCTCGAGCGCGCGGCCCTGCACGCGCGGAATGCCCGCGCCCTGGCCATTGCCGACCGCGAAGCACAGCCGTCCCGCCGGCAGGCAGCCCTGCTGCACGACGCGCTCGCTCATCCACTTGCGGAACACGTGCACCCCGCCCGACACGGCTTCGGCCAGCGTGCTGCGCATCACGCCCTGCGACAGCTGCAGGTAGCGCTGCTGCCACTCGGGCGCGGAAGCACCATGCAGGTGGAAGTCGTCGTACAGGTCGAGGGTGATGGCCATGCGTCGGCAAGGGGCGGTGGGACGCCAGCGTACGCCGGCCCGCGCATTTTGCCGATTTGGGTTAACGAGCGTTCGACCTCCCGCCGCACACTGCCGGCCTCTTCACACAGGGCAGCCCCATGACCGAGGAACAGACCCAACAAGCCCTTCTGGGCGACTGGACCAGCATCGCGACCGAAGTCCGGCCCAGCGCCGCGAAGAATGCCGACGGCACGCTCAAGCCCTTCTACCTGAAGCGCGCCTTCAAGGCCCTGCCCGACGACCGCTTCGAGCTCGCCATCGTCAACTCGGCCGACCCGAACGGCGCCGTGCCGCTCGCGCGCATCCTCATCAAGGGCCACATGCTGTGGCGCGGCGCGCACCCGATCACGGCCGGTGCGCAGAAGGTGGACTTCGTGGCCGACGAGGCCTACGAGGTCACGCCGCTGATCCAGGGCTTCGCCGACCTGCTGAACCAGGTGGCGAGCCAGGGCTATGCGAAGTGGGAGCTCAACGGCACGCAGAGCGTGTTCGGCAAGAGCTTCGCGCCCTTCGGCCTGGCGGCGGGCCGCCATTTCATGGAGTACGACCTCGTCCACCTGCGCGGCGACATGCTGTTCTGGGGCGCGCGCCACATCGACGGCCGCGGCTTCGACACCGAGCAGAACCGGCCGACCAACCTGCAGATCCCGCTGGTGCGCCCCTGATCAGCGCGCGAGCGTGGCCTCGATGAAGGCCACGGCGCGCGCCAGTCCCTGCTCGGCGCGCATGCGCTCGCCGAGTTCGCGCGCCCGCGAGCGCACCGCCTCGTCGTCGGTCCAGGCGATGCCGCGCGCCAGGTCCTGCGCCGTGAGCCGCGTGCCGGCCACCGCCTCGGGTGCCACGCCGGCGCGCGCGAGCTGGTGGGCCCAGAAGAACTGGTCGCCCGCGAACGGCACCACCACCGAGGGCACGCCGGCACGCGCCGCCGAATGCGCGGTGCCCGAGCCGCCGTGGTGCACCACCGCTGCCATGCGCGCGAACAGCCAGTCGTGCGGCACGTCGCCCACCACGTGGAAGTTGGCCGGCAGCCCCTGCAGCGCCATGCCGCTCCAGCCCGGGTTGAACACGGTGCGCCGGCCCGCCATCGCCTCGACCAGCATCGCGCGCATGCGCACCGCATCGAAGCCCGTCATGCTGCCGAAGCCCAGGTAGACCGGCGCCTCGCCCGCCTCCAGAAAAGCCTGCAGCGCCGCGGGCACCTGCCAAGCGCTGGCGGGCGGCATCCACTGCCCGAAGGCGACCGCGTTGGCGGGCCAGTCGGCTGGGCGCGGCAGCAGGCTCGGCGAGAAGCCGTAGAGCATCGGGTGCCCGTCCCACATCTTGCCGCGTGCCGGCAGGCCGCGGACCTCGGCGCGCGCCGCATTGATCGCCGGGCGGAAGGCACGCCACAGCATCGCGTTGACGAAGCGATGACTGGTGCGGTGCAGCCAGCGCGGCACCTTCGCCGGCGGCACGAAGGGCGTGGCGAAATCGCGCGTGGGCGTGAGCGGGAACATGCCCGCGCCGATCACCGGCACGCGCAGCGCGTCGCCGGCCGAGAGCCCGACGAAGGCCGCGAGCCCCGCCGACACGATGGCATCGCAATCGCGTGCCGCCTCGACGGTCTGCCGCAGCCAGGCCGCGGCATTGGCGTTGGCGATGGCCGCGAGCGCCTTCGCGGCCGCGCCCGGGTTGTGGCTCTGCGCGACCACGTTGGCGATCGCGCCGCTCGCGCCCAGCGCGCCCTGAATGTCGCCGGCCAGCGCCTGCGAACGCACGCCCAGGCGCTGCGCGGCGCCGAGCGTGGAGGCATCGGCCAGCAGCAAGGTCGAATGGCCGGCCGCGTCGAGCGCATGGCACAGCGCGGCGAGCGGACGCGCATCGCCCTCGGTGCCGTAGGTGACGACCGCGATCCTCATGCGCGCTTCCTCCTCGCGGCCTTGGCGCCCGCGCGCGTGCCGTCGACGAAGACCTCGACGATCGCCGCGAACTCCTCGCCCAGTTCCAGGCCCGGCAGCGTGAGCCAGCGCATCAGCGCGCCGAAGTACAGGTGGTGCAGCAGCTGCGCGAGATGATCGGGCGCGAGGTCGGCGCGCAGGCTACCCTCCTGCTGCGCATCGCGGATCAGCAGCGCGAACAGCCCGATCAGGTCGCGCGGCCGGCCCTCGGGATCGCCGCCGCCGTCGAGCTCGCTCTCGATGTTGAGGAAGCGAAAGCGGAAGTAGTCGAGCAGGTAGGCACGATGGCGCCGCGACCACTCGGCCGAGGCCTCGAGCAGCCGCACGAGCCGCGCCTCGAAACCGCCGGGCGCGCCGACCAGTTCGGCCAGCCGCGCGGTGTCGGCCGCGAGCTCGAGGTGGATCCAGTGCGCGAGCACCGCCTCCTTGGTCGCGAAGTGGTTGTAGAGCGTGCCCTTGGCCACGTCGGCCCGCAGCGCGATCTGCTCCATCGTGGTGGCGTCGTAGCCCTGGGTCTCGAACAGCCGCATGGCGGTGGTCGCCACGTGGTCGAGCGTCTGCGCGCGCCGCCGCTCGCGGCGGCCGGGGATCTCCGGGACTGGCAAGGCGAAACCTTCAAAGTTGAACGTCGTCCAAGTTTATACGACATTCAAAATCGAACGGCATTCAATTCCCGTCGAAACGAGGCGGCTGCGTGGCCGCCCTCCCCTCACCAGGCGTAGCCCGCCTGCACCCGCGTCGCGATGTGGCTGCCGCTGCCGCCGCTGGTGGCGGTGGACACGCCGAGCCCGAGGTTGAGGTTCTCGCTCACCTGGTAGCCGAAGGCGAAGCCGATCGCCGATGCGCCCGCGTAGTTGCCCACGGCCGCGCCCATCCACTTCTTGCCGGCGGCGAGCGCCGGCATCGCCGGCATCGCGAGCGAGGCCGCCACGCCGCGCGCGGCGAAGGCATTGGACTGCTGCACCGCGCCGCTCACGGCCTGCTGCAGCTGGTTGACGTTGACCGCGTCGGTGCCCAGCAGGCCCGGCGCCACGTTGGCGATCGCGCGCAGCTGGCCGGTGGCCGCGTTGCCCACCGACACCGTGTTGTCGCGATCGGCGACCGAGCCCTGGCCCAGTGCCACCGAGTTGCTGCCCGAGGCCAGCGTGTTGGCGCCGAGCGCGACCGCGTTGTTGCCCGTCGCCACCGCGTTGTTGCCGACCGCGGTGGTGGGGTCGGCCAGCGCCCGCGCGCCCGCGCCGATCGCCACCGAACCCTTGTGCTCGGCGCGCGCACCGTTGCCGATGGCGGTCGTGTCTTCGCCGATCGCCTGCGCGTTCGTGCCCATCGAGGTGCTGCCGGCGCCGCTGGACACCGAGCCGCTGCCGCAGGCCACCGCGCCCGAGGCGTTCATCGAGCACACGCCGCTGGCCAGCGCCTGGTTCATCAGCGCCTGCAGCGCCGTGACCTGCTGCACCGTGAAGTTGTTCGCCGAGCTGACCGCGCTCTGCTGCGCCTGCTGCACCTGGCCCACATTGGCCGCGTCGGTCGCGTTCTGGCCCGCCGCGACGTTGGCGATGGTGGTGCCCGCGCCGCCATTGGCATTGAGCTGCAGCGAGGTGCCGCCTGTGCCGTACTGCGCCGAGTTCTGCGCCAGGCCCAGTGCCGAATTGGCGGTGCCCTGCGCGGCCGTCGCGGTGCCCTGTGCCGCGTTGGCGGTGGTCTGCGCGGTGGCGGCCGCGCCCTGGGCGGCCGTGGCGGTCGTCTGCGCGGCATTGGCCGTGGTCTGTGCCGCGGCGGCGGCGGCCTGCGCGGCCGTGCCCGTGGCCTGCGCGGCGGCAGCGGCCGTCTGTGCTGCCGTGGCCGTGCCTTGCGCCGTATTCGCCGCTGTCGACGCAGCATTGGCCGTGGTCTGCGCGGCAGCGGCCGCCGTCTGCGCTGCCGTGGCCGTGCCCTGCGCCGTGGTCGCCGCCGTCGATGCGGCATTGGCCGTGGTTTGCGCGGCAGCGGCCGCCGTCTGCGCTGCCGTGGCCGTGCCTTGCGCCGTGCCCGCCGCCGTCGACGCGGCATCCGCCGTGGTCTGCGCGGCGGCAGCGGCCGTCTGCGCCGCCGTCGCGGTGCCCTGCGCGGCGCTGGCCGCCGCCGACGCACTGTTCGCCGTCTGCTGCACGCCGTGGAGCTGGCTGCCGTTGACCGCATCGGTGCTGGTGGCCGTCACCGCGCCCGCGCTCACGTTGACCAGCCCGCGCGTCTGGCCGGCCGATCCGAACGAGACCGTGTTGGCATCGGTCGCGACCGAGTTCGCGCCGATCGCCACGCTGCCGTTCGCGCCGCTCGCCACCTGGCTGCCGCTGCCCAGCGCCACGCTGCCCGCGGCCTGGGCCGAGGCACCGGCCGATCCATTGCCCGCGCCGCCGATCGCGGTGCTCGCGGCGCCCGATGCGACCGCGCCCGAGCGCGTGCCGTCGGCGCTGCCGAGTGCGATCGCGCCCGTGGCGGAGGCTTGCGCGCCATTGCCGCCCGATGGCGCGGTACCGCCGCAGCACCCTTCGGCACCATTGCCGCCCGCACCCAATGCGATCGCCCCGCTGCCGGCTGCCGTGGCGCCGCCACCGCCCGCGCCACCGTGGCCGCCGGCCACGCCCAGGCCGCCGTTGCCGCCGCCGCCGATGGCCATGGCGCCTTGACCGCCCGTTGCCGTGGCACCGCTACCGCCTGTGCCACCGGTTCCCCCTGAATTGGCCTCGCCACCATGGCCGCCGCCGCCAATGGCCATGGTTCCTTGGCCGCCAGCCGCCGAGGCTCCTCTGCCGCCCGCGCCACCGGTTCCCCCTGCGGACTCGCCGCCGTTGCCGCCTCCGCCTATGGCCGTGGCGCCCTGGTCACCAGCCAAGGCCCCTTGGCCGCCCGCTCCACCGGCTCCCCCGGCGGCCTGGCCGCCATTGCCGCCGCCGCCAACGGCCGTGGCGCCGCCCCCGGTCACGCTCGCGCCCGAACCGCCCACGCCACCTGTTCCGCCAGCGAAGGCATCGCCGCCACGCCCGCCCGCGCCCATCGCGGAGCCGCCGGCGGCGGTCGTGCTCGCGCCCGAGCCACCGGAGCCGCCCGTGCCGGTCGAATTCGCATTGCCGCCGCTCCCTCCCGCGCCGATCGCGGAGCCTCCCGCGACGGTGGTGCTCGCGCCCGAACCGCCAGCGCCGCCGGTCGCGCCCGAACTCGCATTGCCGCCGTTGCCGCCCCCGCCGATCGCCGTTGCACCGCCGGCGGCCTGCGCCGCCGCCCCGCCGCCGCCGCCCGAGCCGCCCGAATCGCTGGTGCCGCCATTGCCGACACCGCCGCCGCTGAAGCCCGCGGCAAAGCTGCCGCCAGCCATGAGCAGCGCCGCGAGCGGCACCGCGCGCAGCAGGCGCCGCATGGACGATGGGCCACTCGGAATGGAGCGAGGAATGGTGCGCACGGCGCGAAGGGGTGCTTGCATGGTGTCTCTGACGCGTTGAAAAAACGCAACGGAGTGTGTCCTCACGGTCCTCGTGCAGCCATCCCCGAAAACAAGTAAATCGCTCCTAGAATCGGCGTCGGCGTCTTCCACGCCTCCCGTCCGCGGAAAGGGCTGCGCCCAGGTTTCATCCCCCATCGCATGCCCATGCGACTCCCGGCCAGACAGCGGACACGGCCGACACTGGAGTTCGTATGTCCAACGCCCCTCGCGACCCCCATCGCGCCTCGGCCCGCAGCGGCCACATCAACCTCGAGCAGCAGCGCAAGCGCGCCAAGGAATTGCTCGCGCGGCTCACCGATGGCAGCGCCGCCGCGCCACCGTCCCTTCCTTCGCGCCGGAGCGCTTCGGCACCACGGCTGGCCGACGCCCAATGGCTGATCGCGCGCGAACTCGGCTTCGCGAGCTGGCCCCGGCTCAAGGCCCATGTCGACGCGGTCGATTTCGCCGCGGCGCATCCGGGCTTCGTGGCCGACGACGAGGCCGGCACCCGGCACTGGCGCTGCGGCAACGACATCGCCCACACCCTGCGGCTCGCCGGTTTCCGCGGCGCCTTCCACATGTTCGCGGACCCGCTGTGCATGGGCCCGGTGCCCGAGCAGCCCGAGGCCGCCTTCATCGAGACGCGCAGCGCCTTCGTCGCCCGGACCTTCGGCCTGCCGCCCGACGATGCACGCGGCCGCATGCGCGGCGAATACGAAGCGCTCGCGAACCTGCCCGATGCCGGCCGCGCCGTGCTCTGGTGCGAAGCCGATGCCTACGACCAGCTGTTCCTGATCGCCGTGCTCGCGCGGCTCGAGCGCCTGCCCGCGAAGCTCGAGCTGATCGAGATCGATCGCGTGCCCGGCGTCGACCGCTTCATCGGCATCGGCCAGCTCGCACCCGCCGTGCTGGCCTGGCTGTGGCCGCGCCGCAGGCCCATCGATGCGCCCGCGCTCGAACTCGCGCGCAACGCATGGCGTGCCTACCGCGCGTCCTCGCCCGAGGCCTGGGCCGACATCGCGCATGGCAAGACGCCCGCCCTGCCCTTCCTCGCGCCCGCGTTGCGGCGGCAGTTGCAGGAACTGCCCTCGCTGCGCGACGGCCTCTCGCTGACCGAGCGCCTGGTGCTCCAGACCATCGACGAGCACGACCGACCCGCGTTCGGCCAGGTCTATGCCGAACTCAACGAGCATCGCGAGCCGCTGCCCTTTCTCGGCGACCTGATGTTCCATGCGCTCGTGCGTCCCTTGATCGACGCGGCCGAGCCGCTGATCGTGGAATCCGAGGCACAGCGCGACTGGCCCCGGCGCCCGCTCGAGCTCACGACACTGGGCCGGCGCGTGCTCGCGGGCGAGAGGTACTGGATCGACCATGCGAGCCACGAACGCTGGATCGGCGGCGTGCGCATCGAGCCCCGCAAAGCGCACTGGGCGATCGACGATGCACTGCGCCCCGTGTGGCGCGGCGAGCCTCGCTGAGTCCGCGGCGCGCGGGGTGCTTTGCTACCCTGCGCGCTTCATCTCACCCGAGCGCCCCATGACCACGATCTCCGTCCGCCAGGCCGTGATGGCCGACCTCGATGCACTGACCGCGCTGTTCGACCAGTACCGCCAGTTCCAGGGCCAGCCCGGCGACCTGCCCGCCGCACGCGCCTTCCTGCGCGAGCGTCTCGACCATGGCGAGTCGGTGCTCTTCCTCTGCCACGACGGCGCCGTGTCCGTGGGCTTCGCGCAGCTCTACCCGATCTTCTCGTCGGTCTCGCTCACGCGCGTGTTCATCCTCAACGACCTGTTCGTCGCCGCGGCCGGGCGCCGCAAGGGCGTCGCCTCGCGCCTGCTCGCGGCTGTCGAGTCGTATGCGTGGTCGCTGGGTGCCGCGCGCATCTCGCTGAACGTCGCACGCGAGAACGTGTCGGCGCAGCAGCTCTATGAACGGCAAGGCTGGGAGCAGGACGGCAAGTACTTCATGTACCACCGCTTTCCTGCAGCTTCGTAGTACCGCGCCAGGGCGGCGATGCAGAGGTCCAGTCCAGTTGCAAGGCCCGGTGCCCTCACCCTAACCCTCTCCCAGAGGGAGAGGGAACAAGACGCCGAGCGAAGCGATGGCCCGATCCACCCCCTCTGGCTGCGCCGAGGAGCGCAGCGTTTCGCGGATCAGGGCTCGCAGCTGTTTGAGCGAAGCGAGTTCTGCGAGACCCCGCGAAACGCGAGCACCGCAGGTTGCCCGTAGCGAAGCGGAGGGACGCAGACAGCGGGGTCGCCTTCTCTTTGGTTACTTTCTCTTGGCGAGACAAGAGAAAGTGACTCGCCCGCCGGGGCGAGACCCGGCCTGCAATCTCAAACTCCCTTCAACCCTTCCACCATCAACGGCAAAAAGACTTCCGAAGCCCCTCTCAGCACGACACGCGCCCTGTCGTCCAGATGCGCAATAGGCTCCATGTTCAACGTGATCAACGCAGCCCCATGCGCCATCGCAGCCACTGGCAAATCCGCAGCCGGATAAACCACCGCCGTACTCCCCACCAGCAAGAACAGATCGCAATCCGCCGAAGCTTCCTGCGCATCCATCAACACCCCCGGATTCAGCATCTCCCCAAACATCACCACATCGGGCCGCGCATGCCCCCCGCACCGCAGGCAGCGATGAAACGGCCAGGGCCCATGCCGATTGCCGCACCGATCGCACCGCCACCGCCGCAGATTCCCATGCAGCTCCAGCACGTCCATGCATCCCGCCTGCGTCAGCAGCCCATCCACGTTCTGCGTGATCAATCGCGTAGCCGGCCGCAACCGCTGCAGCGCAGCCAGCGCCCGATGCCCCGGATTCGGCGCCGCCTCCTCGATCACGGCCAGACGCTGCGCCCAGAACTTCGTGAAACCCGCGGGATCGCGCGCCAGGTCCTCCGCATGCGAGAACTGGATCGCGTTCTGCTGCATCCACAGCCCATCGGCGTCCCGGTAGGTCGGGATGCCCGAGGCGCGGGACAGCCCCGCGCCGGAAAAAACGACGACGCGCCGGCTTGCGTTCAGCAGGCCGATCGCCGTTTCCAACTCGTCTTGCATGAATGAAAAAACGCTTCCTTCGGAAGCGTGGTGATCGTCAGCGGACCATTCTCGCCCAGCTCAACAGCAGCGCCCCTTGCCCGCGCCGTAGCGCGCCTCGAGCCGCTCGCGGAAGAAGGCCTCGTAGCTCATCGGCGGCCGGTCGGGATGCGTGGCCGCCATGTGGCTCAGGTAGACGTCGTAGTCGGGCATCCCGACCATCAGCCGCAGCGACTGCCGGATCGAGCGCGCGATGTAGCGCCCGGTGTCCGCGAGGCCGCGGCCCGCGGCGGACGCTTCGTCGACCTGCATCTCGCGCTCCGGCCTCAGTGCGCGCCGCGCGCCGCGACCGCGCCGCCCATCGGCTCGAACGGCGTCTCGTGCGCGGTCGGCCGGTGGGCCGCGCGCGCCGCGATGCAGGCCTTGATGCTGTAGACCAGCACGCTGAGCACCACGAACATGAAGAGCGCGCACAGCGCGGCATCGAGCCGGTCGTTGAAGACAATGCGCTCCATCGCCGCCGTGGTCTTGGCCGGTGCCACCAGCACGCCATTGGCCAGGCCTTCGCTGTACTTCGCGGCATGCGACAGGAAGCCGATCTTCGGATCGCTCGAGAAGATCTTCTGCCAGCCCGCGGTCAGCGTGCAGGCCAAAAGCCACGCGGCCGGCGCCGCCGCCACCCAGGCATAGCGCTCGCGCTTCATGCGGAACAGCACCACCACGCCGAGCAGCAGCGCCACCGCGGCCAGCATCTGGTTCGAGATGCCGAACAGCGGCCACAGCGTGTTGATGCCGCCCAGCGGATCGACCACGCCCTGGTAGAGGAAGTAGCCCCAGGCCGCCACGCACAGCGCGGTCGCGACCAGGTTGGCCGGCAGCGAGTCGGTGCGCTTGAGCGCGGGCACGAAGCTGCCCAGCAGGTCCTGCAGCATGAAGCGGCCCGCGCGCGTGCCGGCATCGACCGCCGTGAGGATGAAGAGCGCCTCGAACAGGATCGCGAAGTGGTACCAGAAGGCCATCATGGCCTGGCCGCCGATCACCTGGTGCAGGATGTGCGCCATGCCGACCGCGAGCGTGGGCGCGCCGCCGGCGCGGCCCAGGATGGTGGTCTCGCCCACGTCCTTGGCGGTCTGCACCAGCATCTCGGGCGTGACCACGAAGCCCCAGCCCGAAATGGTCTGCGCCGCCTGCTGCACCGTGGTGCCGATCAGGGCACCGGGGCTGTTCATCGCGAAGTAGATGCCGGGCTCGATGCACGAGGCCGCCACCAGCGCCATCACGGCGACGAAGGACTCGGCCAGCATGCCGCCGTAGCCGATGAAGCGCGCATGGCGCTCGTTGTCGAGCATCTTGGGCGTGGTGCCCGAGGAGATCAGCGCATGGAAGCCCGACACCGCACCGCAGGCGATGGTGATGAACAGGAACGGGAACAGGTTGCCCGACCACACCGGGCCGTTGCCCTGCGCGAACTGCGTCACCGCGGGCATCTGCAGCGTGGGCGCCACGACCACGATGCCGATCGCCAGCGCGATGATGGTGCCGATCTTCAGGAAGGTCGACAGGTAGTCGCGCGGCGCGAGCAGCAGCCACACCGGCAGGCTCGCGGCGACGAAGCCGTAGCCCACGAGCATCCAGGTCAGCGCCTTGCCGTCGAAGGTGAAGGCCGGGCCCCAGACCGGGTCCTGGCTCACCCACTGGCCGCCGAAGATCGCGAGCATCAGCAGCACGAAGCCGATGATCGACACCTCGCCGATGCGGCCCGGGCGGATGTAGCGCAGGTAGAGGCCCATGAAGACCGCCACGGGAATCGTCGCGGCCACCGTGAAGGTGCCCCACGGCGATTCGGCCAGCGCCTTCACCACGATCAGCGCCAGCACCGCGAGGATGATGATCATGATCATGAAGGTGCCGAACAGCGCGATCATGCCTGGCACCACGCCCATCTCCTGCTTGACCAGGTCGCCGAGCGAACGGCCGTCGCGGCGCGTGGAGATGAACAGCACGATGAAGTCCTGCACCGCGCCCGCGAACACCACGCCCGCGAGCACCCACAGCAATCCGGGCAGATAGCCCATCTGCGCCGCCAGCACCGGCCCCACCAGCGGACCCGCGCCCGCGATGGCGGCGAAGTGGTGGCCGAACAGCACGTTCTTGTCGGTCGGCACGTAGTCCAGGCCGTCGTTGTGACGGTGCGCCGGCGTCTTGCGGTTGCCGTCCAGGCCCAGCACCTTGTCGGCGATGAACAGGCTGTAGTAGCGGTAGGCGATCAGGTAGGTGCAGATCGCGGCGGCGACCACCCAGATCGCGTTGATCGTTTCCCCCCGGCTCAGGGCCACGGTGCCCAGCGCGAACGCGCCGAACACCGCGATGACGAGCCACACCAGGTGGCGGCGGATGCTCTGCATGCTTTGTCTCCTCGGATTTGTCGAACCCCGGGAGTCTTGCCGGACACGCGCGCGCTGCCATCCGTCGCACCGCGCAGGCGGGGCGCGTGGCTTTGCGTAATGGAAAACCCGAAGGCCTACCCGGGCCGGCGCACCTGCACCGGCTGGCGCGACCAGTAGATGCCGTCGAGCCGGTCGAGCCGGACCTCGCCGCCGGTCGAGGGCGCGTGCACGAAGCGGTTGGCGCCGACGTAGATGCCGGCATGCGTGGGCGTGCCCGCGCCGAAGATCACGAGGTCGCCGGTGCGCATCTCCGCGGTGGGCACGCTCTGGCCGAACGAGGCCATGCGCGCCACGGTGCGCGGCGCGGCCTGCCCCACGCTCTCGCGGTAGACATAGCCGATCAGGCCGCTGCAGTCGAAGCCGCCGGCGGGCGTGTTGCCGCCGTAGCGGTACGGCGTGCCGACCAGGCCGAGCGCGTGGATCGCGATGCTGTTCGACTGCTCGTCGCTCAGCGGCGAGCTGCGCACGGTCGGGGTCGAGGGCGAGGAGGGCGAGGAGGGCCGGCTCGCGCAGCCCGCGGCCAGGATCGCCACCGCGCAGGCCCCGGCGGCAAGGAAGCGATGCAGTTGCTTCGGGATGCGGTGGCCGGGGTGGTGCGCGCGTGCGTCTGGCATGTCGAGGGCGGGTCTTGTGGACGTGCGCGCACTCTAGCGCGAATGCGCGCGCGCCAAAAGCAAACCCTCCGCGCTCCACGCGCATCGGATGCGCGGGCCCGCGGAGGGCTGGGGGTGCGGCGCGCGCGAGGCGCGCCGCGGGGCACGGGATCAGGCCTGCGGTGCCGCGCCGTTCACCACGTCCTTCAGCGCCTTGCCGGCGGTGAACTTGGGGGCCTTGCTGGCCTTGATGGTCAGGGGTTCGCCGGTCGACGGGTTGCGGCCCGTGCGCTCGGGACGGCTGGTCACCGCGAAGGTGCCGAAGCCGATCAGTTGCACCGTGTCGCCGCCGGCGAGCGCGCGCGAGAGGTTGTCGAGGGCGGCGTCGAGGGCGCGCGCGGCGTCGGCCTTGCTCAGGCTGGTGTCGTTGGCGATGGCGGCAATGAGGTCGGTCTTGTTCAAAACGAGTGATTCCTTGTGGATTGAGATGACGGTTCGGTGACGCCCCCGCGCGGCGAAGCGGCGGGGGCGCACCGGCTCGAATTTAACGGGCGCTACGCCGGCCTCCGGCCGGCACGCACGCGAAAGCGAGGCAACGTGAACGATGCACGGGTCCGGAGCGATCCATCCCCGCGCGGCGAGGCTGCGGTTCTACCTCATGCGGGCGCGGGTTGTGCGGTCGGCGCGACGCCGGCGCTCATTCGTTTACGTCCGTTTCGTTCGGAAACTCCGAAGTTCGCGCCAAGTGCGTGCCAACGGGAACTTTTGCGGCGCATTCAGCGCCGCTCGAACTCCCTCGCATGCTCCACCGCATACTTGATCAGCTCGGCCTGCCCCTCGATCCCGAGCCGCCGCTTGATGCTCTGGCGGTGCGCCTCGACCGTGCGCACGCTCAGGCCGAGGTCGCGCGCGATCTGCTTGCTCGATTCGCCGCGGCCCAGCGCCGCGAGGATCTCGCTCTCGCGCGGCGTGAGCAGCGGGCGCGGCGTCTGGTTGCGGAACAGCTTCCTCGACACGGCCGGGCTCAGGAAGGTACCGCCCGCGGACACGGCCTCGATGGCCGCGACGATCTCCGACGCCGGCGCATCCTTCAGCACGTAGCCGTGCGCGCCGGCCTGCAGCGCGCGCTGCACGTACTCGGGGTTGTCGTACATGCTGAGCATCACGACGTGCGGCGCGGGCTCGCGCTCGAGCAGCAGCGCGGCGAGTTCGATGCCGTTCATGTCCTTCATGCCGATGTCGACCAGCAGCAGGTCGGGCCGCACGCTGTCCATCTGCGCGAGCGCCTCGGCCGCGCTGCCGGCCTCGCCCGCGATCTCCAGCCCGGGCAGCGCGCCGAGCCGCGCGCGCAGGCCGTCGCGCACCAGCGGATGGTCGTCCACCAGGAAGATGCGGATCGGCGGCGGGGTGCGGGCCTTGGCGGTCGTCATCGTCGGGGCGTTCGTCAGGTGGAGGGGGAAAGGGGCGGCACGGCCCGCGCGGCCGCGGCGGGCACGATCGCGACGATGCGCGTGCGCCCGCTGCCCGAGCGCACCACGAGCTGCCCGTCGATCGAGGCCACGCGCTCGCGCATGTTGCGCAGGCCGATGCCGCGCCGCGGATCGAGCTGCACGGCATCGACGTCGAAGCCGATGCCGTCGTCGCCGACCTCGAGCCGCACCTCGCGCTCGCCGAAGGCCAGCGCGATGTGCACCTCGTGCGCGAGCGCATGCTTGCGCACGTTGGTCAGCGCCTCCTGCGTGGTGCGGAACAGCGCGGTCTTCACCTCCTGCGAGAGTTCGAAGGGCTCGCCCTCGACCATCAGCGAGGCGGCGGTCGTCCCCTGGCCCTCCTCGCCGAATTCGTCGACCAGCCGCTCGAGCGCGGCCGGCAGGCCCAGCGTGTCGAGCAGCGCGGGACGCAGCCGGTGCGAGATGCGGCGCACCTCGGTCAGCGAATCGTTGAGCCGCTGCAGCGCCTTGCCCAGCGCGGGCGGCGCGGGATGCCGCGCGCGGTCGAGCGCATCGACGGCCGACTCGATCAGCAGCTTGGCCGACACCAGGGTCTGGCTGGTGCCGTCGTGCAGCTCGCGCGCGAGATGGCCGCGCTCCTCCTCCTGCGACTGCACCACGCGGCGCGCGAGCAGGCGCAGCTTGGCCTCGGCCACGCGGTGCTCGCTGAGGTTGAGCAGCAGGCCGCCGGCGCTGACCACGCCCAGGCACAGCGCGGCGATGCCGGCGATCCACAGCAGGGTGGTCGTGACGTTGGCGCTGATCTGGCGGTCGAGCGACTGCATGGTGGCTTCCATGTCGTCGAGGTACAGGCCGGTGCCCACCATCCAGTTCCAGCGCGGCAGCGCGACCACGTAGCCGAGCTTGGGCGCGCGCTGCGTGCTCGAGGGCTTGCGCCATTCGTACTCGACGTAGCCGCCGCCCTCCTTCGCGCGCGCGATCAGGTCCTGGATCGTGAAGCGGCCCTTCGAGTCCTTGAGCCCCCAGAGGTCCTGGCCCACGAGATCGGGCTGGCGCGAATGCATCAGCGAACGGCCCTGCAGGTCGTAGACGAAGAAGTAGCCGTCGTCGCCGTAGTCGAGCGCGGCCAGCCGGCGCAGTGCCTCGGCGCGCGTGGCCTCGTCGTCCTGGCCCGCGTCGTACAGCGGCTTGACGATGCTGATCGCGAGGTCGACGTAGCTGCGCAGCTCGTTGCGCCGCTGGGTCATGTAGCTCTGCTCGATCAGCGCGCGCTCGCGTTGCGCGAGGTCGTGCTCCTGGTGCCGCACGGCGAGCGCGACCAGCACCAGCGCCACCAGCAGCGGTGCGACGGCCAGGGCCACGATCTTGGTGCGCAGGTTCATGTCGGGCGCGAAGACTACCACCGCCCCGCCGGCAGGCGCGCAGGGCCCGGGCCTGGCTCAGTGCGGCGAGGTCGGCCGGCCCGAGGCCACCCAGGCATCGAGCCCGCCGGTCAGCGGCAGCGCGCGCCGCGCGCCACGTGCCAGCAGCACGCGCGCGGCCTGCGCGGCCGACACCTCGTTGGGGCAGTTGCAGTACAGCACCACGTCGCGCCCGGCCGCGGCCGACAGGTCGAGGCCGCGCTGCTGCAGCGCCTTGAGCGTGTACGACAGCGCACCCGGGATGCGGCGCGGATCGACCTGCCGGCCGGCCGCGCCGCGCACGTCGATCACCAGCGGCGGCTCGTCGCCCGCGAGCATCTCGTGCAGCTCGTCGACCGAGATGCGCGGCATGCCGGTCAGGCGCATGAAGGCGCGGCGGCGCCACCAGCGCACCACCAGGAACACGACCAGCAGCGCGCCCAGGGCCATGGTGGCGATGCCGCCGGCCTGCGCCATCACCGCGAGCACGTCCTGGATCTGGTTGCGGAAGCCCCAGCCCAGGCCGAGGAACAGGCCGGTCCAGATCAGCGCGGCGCCGATATCGAAGCCGATGAAGCGCGGCACCGACATGCCGAGCGCGCCCGCCATCGGCGGCGCCACCACCGACACGCCCGGCACGAACTTGGCGGCCACCAGCGACAGGCCGCCCCAGTCGCCGATCAGCGATTCGCCCCGGCGCACGCAGGAGTCGGGCGCCAGCGAGATCCGGCACAAGAGGCGCATGAAGCGGTAGCCGAAGCGCCGCCCGGCATAGAACCACGCGCCGTCGCCCAGCAGGTTGGCCGCCACCGCCGCGAGCACCACGCCGGCCAGCGAGATGTCGCCGGCCGCGAGCAGCGCGCCGGTGACCACCAGCACCGCGGCCGCCGGCACCGGCAGGCCCAGGCGGGCGGCGAAGCTGGCGGCGAACACCACCAGGATCGCGTTCTGCACCAGGAGCGACATCAGCTGTGCCATGGCAACGGCTCCGTGATGGCGAAAGAGGGTGCGGACGTGGTCATGGGCGGCATGGATTCTGCGGCATGGCGCAAGGGCCTGTCGCCGGGAGGCCATTGGCCATGCGGGTTGCGGCGCGTTCCGGGGGTCATGGCCGGCCCCCGCGCGACGGGTTCAGGCCGCCGGCCGGGCGACGCTGAATTCGAAGGTATTCACGCCGTCCGCGCTGGCCGCGGCGACCTGCCCGCCATGCATGCTGGCCACGGCCCGCACGATCGCCAGCCCGAGCCCGTGGCCATGGTGCTCGCCGCCGTCGTTGCGCGCGGCGTCGACGCGGTAGAAGCGGTCGAACAGGTGCTGCAGGTGCGCCTCGGCGATGGGCGCGCCGGGATTCGACACGCCGATCCAGGTGGCCGCGGGCGTCTCGCGCAGCCGCACCGCGATGCGCGCGCCCGGCGGCGAATGCTCGATCGCGTTCTGCAGCAGGTTCGACATGGCGCGGCGGAACAGCGCGGTCTCGAGCTGGGCCTGCGCCAGCACGTCGCCCTCGATCTCGACTTGCACGCCGCTCTCCTCGAGCACGAACTCGAAGAACTCGATGGTCTTGCGCACCTCCTGCGCCACCGGCGTCAGCACCAGGCCGGTGGCGACCTCGCCGCGGTCGGCGCGCGCGAGGAACAGCATGTCGTTGACGATCGAGCGCAGCCGCTCCAGGTCCTCGAGGTTGGCCTGCAGCACCTCCTCGAACTGCGGCGCGCTGCGCTGGCGCGACAGCGCGACCTGGGTGCTGCCGATCAGATTGGCCAGCGGCGTGCGCAGCTCGTGCGCCACGTCGGCATTGAAGGCCTCGAGCTGGCCATAGGCCTCCTCGAGCCGCGCGAGCGCGCCGTTGAAGGCCTCGGCCAGCCCCGACAGCTCGACCGGCAGCGCGCCCGAGCGCAGCCGCTGCGAGCGCATCTTGGGCCGCAGTGCCTGCGCCTCGCGCGAGAGCTGGTCGAGCGGGCGCAGGCCGACGCGCGCGATCCAGTAGCCGGCGGCCGCCACCACCAGCACCGCGCCCAGGCCCAGCGACACCAGCGCCGTGAGGAAGGTGCGGCGCGTGCGCGCATAGGGCTCGGTGTTCTTGCCCACGATCAGCCGCACGGCCGGGCGCTGCTCGAACGGCGGGATGTGGGCCGACAGCGTGCGGTAGGGCTTCTCCTCGCCGGGCAGCAGCAGGCTGCGGCCGGTCTCGCGCGTGAGGGCGTCGATCTCGGCCATGCCCTTGCCGTACTGGAAGCGCGGGTCGTCGCTGAGCACCCAGAAGCGGGTGCTGCCGTCCTCGGGCGTGAGCGCGTCCATGCGCGCCTGCACGCGCGGCCAGCGCTCGGGCGTGCCGATGGCCTGGATCCAGAACTGCAGGCTCTTGACCGTGGTGTCGAGCTCCTCGTACTGGTGGCGCTCGAGCTCGCGCAGCAGCACGCCCTGCAGCGCCGCGCCGATCAACGCGAAGGTGGCGAGCGCCGCCGCCGCGAACATCAGCACCAGCCGCGCGGCGATCGAGCGCTTCATGGCGTGGCGCCGTCCTCGCGCAGCTCCATCACGTAGCCCATGCCGCGGATGGTGTGCAGCAGCTTGGGCGAGAAAGGCACGTCGATCTTGTCGCGCAGCCGCTTGATCGCGACCTCGACCACGTTGGTGTTGCTGTCGAAGTTCATGTCCCACACCAGCTCGGCGATCGCGGTCTTCGAGAGGATCTCGCCCTGGCGCCGCGCCAGCACCGCGAGCAGCGCGAACTCCTTGGCCGTGAGGTCGATGCGGGTGGCGCCGCGGAAGGCCTTGCGCGCGAGCAGGTCGATCTGCAGGTCGGCGATGCGCAGCTGCATCGGCTCCTGCTTGCGGCCGCGCCGGTTCAGCGCCTGCAGCCGCGCCAGCAGCTCGAGGAACGAGAAGGGCTTGACCAGGTAGTCGTCGGCGCCCTCGTGCAGTCCCTTGACACGGTCCTCCACGCGGTCGCGCGCGGTCAGCATGATCACCGGCGTCTGCTTCACGGCGCGCAGCCCGCGCAGCACCGAGAAGCCGTCCTGGCCCGGCAGCATCACGTCGAGCACGATCACGTCGTAGTCGTGCGTGAGCGCCAGGTGCTGGCCGTCGATGCCGTTGTGCGCCATGTCGACCGCGCAGCCCTGCTCCGTCAGCCCCTTCGAGAGGTAGTCGGCGGTTCTCAACTCGTCTTCGACGATCAGGATCTTCATGGCGTGGCGTGGTCTCCGGTGCTCAATGCCCCTGCACCTGCGCGGGCGCCTCCCCGGCCTTGGCCGCCTTGCGGGCCATGCGCGCTTCCTTGCGGCGCAGGTACCAGTAATGGGCGCGGTCGAGGTAGAGGTAGACCACCGGCGTGGTGAACAGCGTGAGCGCCTGCGAGAGTACCAGCCCGCCGACCATGGCGTAGCCCAGCGGCCGGCGCAGCTCGGAGCCCGAGCCGTGGCCCAGCATCAGCGGCAGGCCCGAGAGCAGCGCGCACATGGTGGTCATCATGATCGGGCGGAAGCGCAGCAGGCAGGCCTGGTAGATCGCCTCGTGCGGTTTCATGCCCTGCTCGCGCTCGGCCTTGAGCGCGAAGTCGATCATCATGATCCCGTTCTTCTTGACGATGCCGATCAGCAGGATGATGCCGATCAGCGCGATCACGCTGAGGTCGTAGCCGCCCGCCATCAGGATCAGCAGCGCCCCCACGCCGGCCGAGGGCAGGGTCGAGAGGATCGTCAGCGGATGGATGTAGCTCTCGTAGAGCAGGCCCAGCACGATGTAGACCGCCACCAGCGCCGCCGCGATCAGGTAGGGCTGCGAGGCCAGCGAATCCTGGAAGGCCTGGGCCGTGCCCTGGAAGGCGCCGGTCAGCGACTGCGGCATGCCCATCTCGGACTGCGCGGCCTTGATCGCGTCGACCGCCTGGCCCAGCGAGGCGCCGGGCGCGAGGTTGAACGAGATCGTCACGGCCGGGAACTGGCCCTGGTGGCTGATCGAGAGGTAGGCGGTCTTGCTGGTGTCGACCTTCACGAAGGTCGACAGCGGCACCTGCTGGCCGGTGGCCGGTGCGCTCAGGTAGAGCTTGTCGAACAGCGCCGGATCCTGCTGCAGCGCGGGCGTCACCTCGAGCACCACGTGGTAGCTGTTGAGCTGCGTGAAGTACTGCGCCACCTGGCGCTGGCCGATGGCGTCGTACAGCGTGGCGTCGATCGCGGCCGGCGAGATGCCGAAGCTCGAGGCGCGGTCGCGGTCGATGGTCAGCACGGCCGAGGCGGCGGCGTTCTGCTGGTCGGTCGCGAGGTCGGTCACCTCGGGCACCTGGCGCAGCTTGGCCAAAAGGCGCGGCGCCCAGGTGTTGAGCTCGTCGAGGTTCGAGTCGGTCAGCGTGTACTGGTACTGCGTGCGCGAGGAGCGCCCGCCCACGCGGATGTCCTGCCCGGCCTGCAGGAACAGGTTCACGCCCTGCACCTTCGCGAGCTGCGGGCGCAGCCGCGCGATGATCTCGTCGGCGTTGGCGGTGCGGCCCTCGTCCTTGGGCTTGAGGCTGATGAAGAAGTTGCCGGTGTTGTAGGTCGACGAGCTGCCGTTCATGCCGAAGCCGGTCACGTCGGGGTCCTTGCGCACCACGTCGGCCAGCTCGAGCATGCGCGCGTTCATCGAGGCGAAGGAGGCATCCTGCGCCGACTCGGCGAAGCCCGAGATGAAGCCCGTGTCCTGCTGCGGGAAGAAGCCCTTCGGGATCACCACGAACAGCGCGCCCGTGGCCACCACGGTGGCGATGAACACCATCAAGGTGATGAACTGGTGGTCGAGCACCACGTGCAGCCCGCGCTTGTAGCCGTCGAGCATGGCGTCGAAGCCGCGCTCGCACAGCAGGTACAGCCGTCCGTGGCGCCGCGCATGCTCGTTCTTGAGGAAGCGCGAGCACAGCATCGGCGTGAGCGTGAGCGAGATCACCACGCTCACCACGATGGTCAGGGTGACGGTGACGGCGAACTCGCGGAACAGCCGCCCGACGATGCCGCCCATCAGCAGCAGCGGGATGAACACCGCGATCAGCGAGACCGAGATCGAGACGATGGTGAAGCCGATCTCGCCCGCGCCCTTGTAGGCGGCCTCCAGCGGCGCCATGCCCTCCTCGACGTAGCGGTAGATGTTCTCGAGCATCACGATGGCGTCGTCGACCACGAAGCCGACCGCGATGGTCAGCGCCATCAGCGAGAGGTTGTCGAGGCTGTAGCCCAGCAGGTACATCATGGCCACGGTGCCGAGGATCGCGAGCGGCACCGTCACGCTCGGGATCAGCGTGGCCGCCACGTTGCGCAGGAACACGAAGATCACGGCCACCACCAGCACGATGGTCAGGAGCAGCGTGAACTCCACGTCCTTGACCGAGGCGCGGATGGTCTGGGTGCGGTCGATGATGGCGTTGACGTCCACCGTCGGCGGGATCGAGGCCTTGAGCCGCGGCAGCGCGGCATTGATGCGGTCCACCGTCTCGATCACGTTGGCGCCGGGCTGCTTGGTGATGGCCAGCACGATCGAGCGGCCGTTCTGCACCGTGCTGCCCGCGGGCGCGGCGGCGCCGGCATAGGCCCAGCCCGCGATCTTCGCGTTCTCGGGGCCGTCGACCGCCACGCCGAGGTCGCGCACCCGGATCGGCGCGCCGTTGCGGTAGGCCAGCACCACGTCGTTCCAGGGCTGGGCCTTGAGCAGCTGGTCGTTGGTGTAGACGGTGAAGCTCTGGTTCGGCCCGTCGATCGTGCCCTTGGGCGCGTTGACGGTGGCCGAGGACAGCACGGTGCGCACGTCCTCCAGGCTCAGGCCCAGCGCCGCGAGCTTGGCCGGATCGACCTGGATGCGCACCGCGGGCTTCTGCGCGCCGCCGATGTTGACCAGGCCCACGCCCGAGATCTGCGAGATCTGCTGCGCGAGGATGTTGTCGGCGTAGTCGTTGACCTCGGTCAGCGGCAGCGTCTTGGACTGCACCGACAGGATCAGGATCGGCGAGTCGGCCGGATTCACCTTGCGGAAGGTCGGTGGGCTCGGCAGGTTGGCCGGCAGCTGGCCGGTGGAGGCGTTGATGGCCGCCTGCACGTCGAGCGCGGCGGCGTCGATGCTGCGGTCGAGGTCGAACTGCAGCGTGATCTGGGTGCTGCCCAGGCCGCTGGTCGAGGTCATCTGCGTCAGCCCCGCGATCAGCGAGAACTGGCGCTCCAGCGGCTGCGCCACGTTCGAGGCCATGGTCTCGGGACTGGCGCCCGGCAGGTTGGCCGAGACCTGGATGGTCGGGAAGTCGACCTGCGGCAGCGGCGCCACCGGCAGCAGCGGAAACACCGCGGCGCCGACCAGCAGGATGGCCAGCGCGAGCAGCGTGGTGCCGATCGGGCGCTTGATGAAGGCGGCGGAAATGCTCAATTGCGCACCCCGCTCGCGTTGTTGCCGCCGGCCGCGGCGGCCGGCGGCGCGGCCTTGGCCGCGGTCCTGTTCTCGGCCACCGTGGCGCCGGGCCGCAGCTTGTACTGGCCGTCGACCACCACGCGCTGGCCGGCGGCCACGCCCTGGTCGAGCACGGCCGTGCCGTCGGCGATCTGCACCACGTGCACCGGCACCGAGCTGGCCTTGTTCTCGGCATCGACGGCCCAGACGTAGGTGCCGTCCTGGCTTCGCTGCACCGCGGCGGCCGGCACGGTCAGCGCGCCGGCGCGGCGGTCGAGCTGCAGCCGCACGTTGACGTACTGGCCGGGCCACATGGTGTGCTGCGGATTGGCGAAGCTGCCCTTGAGCTGCACCGTGCCGTTGGTGGTGTCGATCTGGTTGTTGAGCAGGATCAGCTTGCCCGTGCCCAGCTGCTGCGTGCCGGCGCGGTCGTAGGCCACCACCGCGAGCGGCGCGGCGCCCTTCTGTTGCAGCCGGTTGATGTCCTGCACCGCGTCCTCGGGCAGCGTGAACTGCACCGCGATCGGGTCGATCTGGTTGATGACCACCAGCCCGCCGGTGTCGGCCGCATGGACGATGTTGCCGGGGTCGACCAGCCGCGCGCCCACGCGGCCGTCGATCGGCGCGTCGATGCGCGTGAAGCTCAGCTGCACCTGGGCGTACTGCACCTGCGCGGCATCGGTCTGCACCGTGGCCTCGAGCTGGCCGACCAGCGCCTTCTGGGTGTCGACCTGCTGCTTCGTGGCCGCGTCCTGCGCGATCAGCGTGGTGTAGCGCGCGAGGTCGGCGCGCGCATTCCCGAGCTGCGCCTGGTCGCGCGCCTGGGTGGCACGGGCCTGCGCGAGCTGGGCCTGCAGGGTGCGCGGATCGAGCTGCGCGAGCATCTGGCCGGCCTTCACGTCCTGGCCCTCGACGAAGCCGACCTTGTCGAGCTGGCCGTCGATGCGCGCCTTGACGGTGACGGTGGCCATCGAGGCCACGGTGCCGATGCCGCTGCGGTAGACCTGCACGTCCTGCGCCCGCACCGGCGCGGTGGTCACCAGCACCGGGGGCACCTTGGCCTCGGGCGTGGCGGCCGAGGCCTTGCGGCCCAGGGTCCAGGCGCCGCCGCCGAGCACGGCGACGAGGGCGGCGACGGCGAACCAGGCGGCGCTGCGTCGCGCGCGGGGAACGGCGTCGTCGCTGGCGGGGCCGGTGTGGGAAGGGGCTGGATTCGTCATGGCATCAGGTTCCGGAAGTCGTTGCGGCGGCGGCGGTGGTGGCGGCATCGGCATGCCAGCCGCCCCCGGTGGCCGCGATCAGCGCCACGCTGGCGGCGAGCTGGCGCGCCAGCAGTTGCGCTGCCGTGCGCTGGTTGGTCAGCGAGAGCTGCTGCGCGGTCACCACGCTCAGGTAGGTGGCGGTGCCCGCGCGGTACTGGGCCAGCGCGAGGCGCTCGGCCGTCTGCGCGGCCTGCACGGCCTGCGCCTGCAGCTGCGATTCGTGGTCGAGCACGCGCAGGGTGGCGAGGTTGTCCTCGACCTGCTGGAAGCCGCCGAGCACGGTCTGCTTGTAGAGCGCGACCGAGGCGTCGTAGGCGGCCACGGCCTGCTCGCTGTGGGCCTTGCGCAGGCCGCCGTCGAACACGGTCTGCGCGAGCACCGCGCCCAGCGACCAGACGCGGCTCGGCGTGTCGAACAGCGAAGCCAGTTTGCCGGCGCTGAAGCCGCCGCTCGCGCTCAGCACGATCTGCGGGAAGTAGGCGGCCTTGGCCACGCCGATCTGCGCATTGGCGGCCTGCACGCGGCGCTCGGCCGCTGCGATGTCGGGGCGGCGCTCGAGCAGTTCCGAAGGCAGGCCCGCGGGTGCGAGCGGCAGCCGGACGCCGAGCGTGCCGGCATTGGCGAGCGCGGGGTTCTCGCTGGCCGGCAGCGCGGCCAGCGAGAAGCGTGCCGGCGCCTGGCCCGTCAGCACCGCGATCGCATGCTCGAGCTGGGCGCGCTGCGCCTCGAGATCCACGCCCTGCGCCTGCGCGGTGCGCAGCTGGCTCTCGGCCAGCGCCACGTCGGAGCGCAGCACGGTGCCGGCCGCGTACTGGTGCTGCGTGAGCTCGAGCGCGCGCGCATAGGCGGCGGTGGTGGTGGCGTAGAGCGCGCGCTGCAGGTCGATGGCGCGCAGCTGCAGGTAGTCCTGCGCCAGCGTGGTCTGGATGCTCAGGCGCGCGCCCGCGAGGTCGTCGGCGCTGGCCTGCGTGCCGGCATCGCCGGCCTCGACCGAGCGGCGCACCGCGCCCCAGACGTCGGGCTCCCAGCTCGCGGCGAGGCCCAGGGTGTCGGTGGTGCGGCGCTCGATGCTGCCGGTGCTGTTGGTCTGCGCGCGGTTGGCGCCGGCGTTCAGGCCGAGGGTGGGATAGAAGCCGGCGCGCGCGGCCGAGGCCAGCGCGCGCGCCTCGCGGTACTGGGCCTCGGCCTGGCGGATGTTCTGGTTGGCGGCATTGGCCTGCACCACCAGCGCGTTGAGCGTGGTGTCGCCGAAGGCTTCCCACCAGGGGTGCGAGGGATCGATGGCCCGCGGCGTGGCGGTCTTCCACGGGCCGTCTTCCTTGTAGGCCGCGGGCAGCTCCATCGCCGGCCGCACGTAGTCGGGGCCGACCGCGCAGCCCGCGAGCAGCAGCGCGGCCAGCGCGGCCGCGGCGGGCGCGCGCAGGGCGCGGCGCGGGAGGTCGGAGAAGGGGGGAGCGGCGAAGCGAGCCATGGTGCGGCCACTCTAGGACCCGCCTTCCAACCGCTCGCTGTCGACTTCCTGACAAAGCTGTCAGTTGGCGCGCGCTAAGAAATCTTTACCGCCGAGGCGTCGGCTTCGGGACCGCCCGCGGCATTGAAGAAGCCGAAGTCTTCAACAACGCATTCTCAGGAGCGACCCATGAAACTCGCAGCGATTGCCGCGGCCCTTGCCGCGGCGGCCAGTCTCAGTGCCTGCGTGGTGGCACCGGTGGGGCCGGTGCACGGCGCGGCCGTGTATGCCGCGCCGATCGAACCGCCGGTGGGCGTGGCCATCGTCGGCCCGACCTACGTCTCGCCCGGCCCCGGCTGGGGCTGGCGCTACCACCCGCACTACGGCTGGGGCTGGTACAACCCGCACGCGGGCTGGCACCGCGGCTGGCGCTGAGGCGCAAGGCGGCGCCGGCCGCGTTCAGCGCGGCGCGTCGCCCTTGCGGTACTCGGCCGTCAGCTCGTCGAGCTTCTGCTTGAGCGCCGGGTCGAGCTGGTACTCGGCCGCCGCGAGCGTCGCGTCGAGCTGCTCGGGCCGGCTCGCGCCGAGCAGCGGCGCGGTGATCAGCGGGTTCGCCATCACCCAGGCCACGGCCAGCGTCGCGAGCGGCACGCCCGCCTCGTCGGCCAGCGCATGCAGCTGCGTCACGGTGTTGAAGCTGCGCTCGTTCCAGTAGCGGTCCTGGTACATGTTGCCGGCCGTGCCGAGCGTGAAGCGCGTGTTCGCCTCGGGGCTGGCGCCGGGCTTGTACTTGCCGGTGAGCAGGCCGCCGGCCAGCGGGTTGTAGGGGATCACGCCCAGCCCTTCCTCGCTCGCGAGCGGCAGCAGCTCGCGCTCGATCTCGCGGAACAGCAGGCTGTAGCGCGGCTGCACCGAGACGAAGCGCGTGAGCCGCAGCAGGTCGGCCTTGCCGAGCGCGCGCGCGAGCCGGTAGGCCAGGAAGTTCGACACGCCCACATAGCGCGCGCGGCCCGACTTCACGATGGTGTCGAGCGCCTCGATGCTCTCCTCGAGCGGCGTCTCGCGGTCGTCCATGTGCAGCTGGTAGAGATCGACGTGGTCGGTCTTCAGCCGCTTGAGCGAGAGGTCGATGGCATCGAGCAGGTGCTTGCGCGAGGCGCCCTGGTCCCAGGGATTGGGGCCGACCTTGTTGACCGCCTTGGTCGCGACCACGAAGCGCCGGCGGCCCGCGGGGCCCTGCTTCTCGAGCCAGTTGCCGATGATCTCCTCGGTGCGGCCCGTGGTCTCGACCGTGCCGCCCAGCGGGTAGACGTCGGCGGTGTCGAGGAAGTTGATGCCGCCCTCGGCGGCCTTGTCGAGGATGCGGTGCGACACGGCCTCGTCGGTCTGCAGGCCGAAGGTCATGGTGCCGAGCGCGAGCCGCGAGACGGTCAGGCCGGTGCGGCCCAGGCGGGTGGTGGGAATGCTCATGGTGGATGGTTCCTGTGAAACGGCCGAACCGCGCAGGCGCGCGTGGCTGCACGACCATCATAGGCAGGCCGCCCGAGGCCTGCACGTCAGGGTGCAATCACCGTGACGCGTGCCGTCATGTAGGGATGCACCGAGCAGGCATAGTCGTAGACGCCGGGCTTGTCGAAGGTCTGCGTGAAGTCCTGGCCCGGCAGCATCAGGTCCATGCCCGCGGGGCCGCCCTTCCTGAACACCACGCCATGGGGCGCGCCGTCGTCGTTCTTCCAGCGCACGGGCTGGCCCACCTTCACGGTGATCTGCGCCGGCTCGAAGGCGAAGTTGCGGATCGCCACGTGCGCCGAGCCGCCCGCATGCCCGGCCGGCGCGCCGCGCTGCACCGCCACCTTGCGCGGCGCATTGCCGACCGCCACGGTGTGCGACGGACCACCGGCCAGATCGATCACGCTGACGTCGTTCGAGCCCTCGTTGCTGACCCACAGCTTCCCGCCGTCGGCCGAGATGTCGAGCCAGTGCGGCTGCGTGCCCACGGCGATGCTGCGGCCCGGCGTGCGCGTCGCGGGGTCGAACAGCATCACCTCGCCCGGCCCCTGCACCACGACCACGCCGCTCGCCATGCCCGCGAAGTGCTGCGCGATGTGGGGCGACACGCCCGTGGGAATCGGTGCCAGCCACTGATTGGTGGCCGCATCCAGCACCTGCACCGCGGGCACGCCCGCGAGCGTCAGGTAGAGCGCCTTGCCGTCGGGGCCGAACTCGAGGTCGCGCGGCGGCTTGTCGAGCGCGATCTCCGAGACCGTCTTGCGCGTCGCCAGGTCGAGCACCACGAGCGAGAAATGGCCCGGCGCCTGCGAGGCCACGTAGGCCTGACGGCCATCGGGGCGCACGGCGATGGTGTGCGGCTTGGGCACGGCCACGCTCGCGGCCACGGCATGGGTCGCGGTGTCGATGAAGGCCACGCGGTCGTCGCCGTTGACGGCCACCAGCACCCATTTGCCATCGGCCGTGGTGGCCAGGCCCTGCGGTCCCTGGCCGACCTCGATGGTGTGCGTCACGCGGTCGGTCGCGGCGTCGATCTCGCTCACCGCCGAGGCGCTGGAGCCGCTGACGAACACGCGCTGGCCGTTCGGGGAGATCACGATGCCGTCGGGCCCCGCGGCCACCGGCACTGTGGCGAGCACGCGCTCGCTGCCGGTGTCGATCACGCTGAGCGTGCTGTCCTTGAAGTTGCCGACGTAGGCCTTGGGGCCGGCGGCCAGCGCCGGGAAGGCCAGGGCACCGGAGGCCGCGAGAACGGCGAGCAGGCGTGCGAATCCTGGAAAGGCGGTCATGGGGGAACACTCCTGAAAGAAGAGAGGAAGAGAATCGGCACAGGGCATGACGCGCGGTGCCCTTCGTCTATTCCCCGAAATTTTTTCGCGCAGGGCTGGAATAAAACGCGCGCCCGCCGCGTCATGCCCCCAAAGCACGTCCCTTGACCGACCGCACCCGCCAGTTCGAAGCCGCCGCCCTGCCGCATCTCGATGCGGCCTGGAATCTCGCGCGCTGGCTGCTGCGCGACGACCGCCTGGCCGAGGACGCGGTGCAGGAGGCCTACCTGCGGGCCTTCCGTTTCTTCGACGGGCTGCGCGGCGAGAACGCGCGGCCCTGGCTGCTGGGCATCGTGCGCAACGCCTGCTACGACTGGATGCGGCAGAACCGGCAGCTGGCCGACCAGGTGGAGTTCGACGAGCTGCGCGACAGCGAGTCGGCCGACGCGACGACGCCGGAGGCCGGCGATCCCGCGCGGCTGTGGGAGCGGCGCGTGCAGGGCGAGCGCGTCAATGCAGCGATCGACGCCCTGCCCGCGGTCTACCGCGAAGCGATCGTGCTGCGCGAACTGGAGGAGCTGCGCTATGAAGACATCGCACGCATCGCCGGCGTGCCGCTGGGCACCGTGATGTCGCGGCTGTCGCGCGCGCGGGCCCTGCTGCGCGAGAGCCTGCGCGACGAGCGCCCGGGCCCGGCGCGGGAAAGGACACGGCATGCCAATTCCTGACGACGAGCTGGGAGCGCTGATGCGACAGCACGCCACGCGCCATGCGCCGCCCGCCGGCCTGGCCGAGCGCATCGCGCTGTCGGTGCGCGCCGAGGCCGGCGCACCCGCAACGCCGGCGCCGCGCCGTCACGGCTGGTGGCAGGGCCTGCTCGGATTCGGAACCGGCGCGGCCGCGGCCTGGGGCCTGGCGCTGGTGCTGCTGGCATCGCCGGCGCCCCTCGAGCTGCTCGGCGCGCAGGTCACGGCCAACCATGTGCGCTCGCTGATGGCCTCGCACCTGGCCGACGTGGCCTCCACCGACCAGCACACGGTCAAGCCCTGGTTCGCCGGCAAGCTCGACTTCTCGCCGCCGGTGGTGGACCTCGCCGCCGAGGGCTTCGCGCTGACGGGTGGGCGGCTCGACTACCTCGACGGGCGCACGGTGGCGGCGCTGGTCTATCGCTCGGGTCCGCACGTCATCAATGTCTTCGTCTGGCCCGCGGTCGATGAGAAGCCACAGGCCCCGGCCTTCTCGACGCGGCAGGGCTACCAGCTCGCGCACTGGACCCAGGGCGGCATGCAGGCCTGGGCCGTGTCGGACCTCAACGCGGCCGAGCTGCGCCACTTCGCGGCGCTGCTGCATGCGAGGACGGCGGTGCGCCCTTAGCGGCTGAAGACGGGATCGGGCAGCCGAACGCAGAAGAAATACAAAAGTTACGCAGAAGTCGCAGAAGGAAAAGAAGAGAAATCCTGGTTTCTCCTTCTGCGACTTCTGCGAGACCTTCGCGATTTCTGCGTTCGGCCGCCCGATCCCGTCTTCGTCTCAGCACACCGCGCGGTCGCGGTCGGCGCGCGGGACTGCGTTTAAGCTCGGCGCCGATCCACGCGTTTCCCGAATGAGCCCCTCCCCCTCCCAAGCCATCACGCATTCCGCCTCCGGGTTCCGGACCTTGCTGCGCATCGTTGGCCGCGTCGCGGCCTCGCTGGTGCTGCTGCTGTCGACGGGCTGGGCCTGCCTCGCGCTCTGGTACCAGTTGCCCGTGGGCGAGACGGGCAAGGTCCTCGCCGCCGTGCTGTGGAGCGGCTTCGGCCTCGCGGCCCTGGTACTGCTGTGGCGCGGCCGGGCCGCGCGCGCCCTGCTGTCCTACGCGGTGGGCTTCGCGCTGCTGCTGGGCTGGTGGAACACCATCGTGCCGCTGCAGCAGCGCGACTGGGCCGACGACGTCGCGCGCCAGCTGGTGGCGCGCGTCGACGGCAACATGGTCACGCTCGAGAACGTGCGCAACTTCGACTGGCGCAGCGACACCGACTACACGCCGCGCTGGGAAACGCGCCGCTACGACCTTGAGCGCCTGCGCTCGGTCGACGTCTCGGTCTCGTACTGGATGGGCCCGGCGATCGCGCACACGCTGGTGTCCTTCGGCTTCGACGACGGCCGCTTCCTCACCTTCTCGATCGAGATCCGCAAGGAGCGCGGCGAGAGCTTCTCGTCGATCGGCGGCTTCTTCCGGCGCTTCGAGCTGAGCCTGGTCGCGGCCGAGGAGCGCGACGTGCTGCGCGTGCGCACCAACGTGCGCGGCGAGGACGTCCACATGTACCGCGTGCGGCTGCCACAGGCCGAGATGCGCTCGCTGTTCCTGGCCTATCTCGACCAGAGCGCCGCGCTGCTGCGCGCGCCGAGCTTCTACAACACGCTCACGGCCAACTGCACCACCATCGTCTACGACCTCGCCAGGCGCATCGTGCCGGGCCTGCCGATGGACTGGCGGCTGCTGGCCTCGGGCTACCTGCCCGACTACCTGTACGACGTGGGCGGGCTCACGCCGGGCTACAGCCTCGAGGCGCTGCGCACGGACGGGCGCATCACGCAGCGCGCGATCGCGAGCGATGCCGTGCCGGGCGTCGATTTCTCGCGCGCGATCCGGCAGGGGCTGCCGGGCGCCGAGGCCCCGTGACGATGCGCGCGCGTCTCCCCGGCCTGGCGGCCCTGCTGTGTGCCGCCGCGCTGCTCGCGGGCTGCGCGGGCGTGAAGGTGGGCTCGATCTCGCCCGCCGAATACCTCGCGCAGCGCCGCGGCGACGTGCTCACCACGGGCCGGCTCAGCACCTCGGCCGAGGAGGTGCTGCGCGTGATCGGCTCCGATGCCGAGCTGTGCGGCAAGGACGGCCCGGCCTGCCGCAGCGCACTGGCCGACTCGCCGGGCCTGAGCGACGAGCAGCGGCTGTCGGCGCTGTCGGAGGTGTGGCTGCAGGTGGCGATCGCGGCCGAGAAGAGCGGCAGCGCGACGCCGCCGGGCTCGAGCGCCGATACCGCCGCCATCGAGGCCTGGCTCGAGAGCGCGCGCCATGCCTATGCCTACCTGTTCTTCACCGTGCGCAAGCCGCGCGACCGTGCCTTCGAGGACCGGCAGACGCAGGTGCGCGACTACTACAACTACGCGGTGCAGCAGGCCATCACGGGCCTGTACCGCGGCGCGCGGCGCAACGGCGCGGCCCAACCGCAGGTGCCGCGCGTGGGCGACTGGCGCATCGAGGCCGACGTGTCGGGCCTGCGCCTGCCCGCCGACGCGCCGCTGCCCGACGAGCTGATCCCCGCCGCCTCGCTGACCTTCTCGGGCCTGCGCAACACCTACCGGCGCGACGGCTTCGGCGCCGAGCTGGTGGCGGCCGACAGCCAGCGCACCGACGAGAAGGCGCCCGCGCGCGATACCGCCGAGCCGCGCCCGCCCTACCGCGAGATGCCCTTCCCCGCCGTCACCGCGCTGCTGCTGTTCGAGGGCGGCAACCTCGCCGAGGTGCTGGCCACGCGCAGGCTGCGCATCGCGGCCTACGACCCCTATCGCACGGCCAACGTGCAGCTGGCCGGGCAGGAGGTGCCGCTGGCCGCCAACTTCACCTCGGGCTACGGCCTGTGGCTGGCCCGCTCCGACTTCGCGCTGCAGGCGCTGCGCAGCCTGTTCGGCGGTCGCGACGGACTCACGCAGCCGCGCATCTACCTGATGCAGCCCTACGACCCGGAGCGCCGCACGGTCATCATGCTGCACGGCCTCGCGAGCAGCCCCGAGGCCTGGATCAACGTGGCCAACGAGGTGCTCGGCGACGAGACGCTGCGCCGCCGCTACCAGATCTGGCAGGTCTACTACCCGACCAATGCGCCGCTGCCGCTCAACAACTTCGCGATCCGCGAGGCCGTGACGCAGACGCTGCAGCACTTCGATCCCACGGGCCAGGCCCCGGCCTCGAAGGACATCACGCTGATCGGCCACAGCATGGGCGGCGTGCTGTCGCGGCTGATGGTGTCGTCGTCGCAGGACAAGCTCTGGGACGCGCTGCTGGCCAGCTACCCAATGCCGGGCGCGCAGCAGCGGCGCATCGAGGAGAAGCTCGCGCCCTACCTGCGCTTCGAGCCGCTGCCGCAGGTCAGCGACGCGATCTTCATCGCCTCGCCGCACCGCGGCACCGACTTCGCCAACAACCGCATCTCGCGCTGGGTCGCCAACCTGATCACGCTGCCGGTGGCGATGCTGGGGCAGTTGAGCGACATCTCGCGCGAGCTGATCCGCATCGCGCCGGGCCGGCAGGACGCGGGGCCGCTGCGCATTCCCAACAGCATCGACAACCTCAGCGACCGCGATCCCTTCGTGCGGCTCTCCTCGGGCCTGCCGATGAATCCGCGCGTGCGCTTCCACTCGATCATCGGCAACGACACGCCGGGCCTGGCGCAGGCGCTGTCGAGCGACGGCATCGTGCCCTATGCCAGCGCGCACCTCGACGGCGCGGCCTCGGAGCTGGTGATCCCGTCGGCGCACAGCGTGCAGGAGAACCCGCTCGCGATCCTCGAGATCCGGCGCATCCTGCGCGAGCAGCTGCAGCCGCGCTAGGACTTCAGCCTTCGCAGGCCGCCACGCGCGGCCGCCGCGCATCGGCGCGCGCGCTCGCCACGGCCCAGCAGAAGACGCCCATGCCCGCGAGCGCGAGCAGCGCGCCGACCCAGCCGGTCGAGGTCCAGCCCAGGCCGGCGGCGATCGCCACGCCGCCGAGCCAGGCGCCGAGCGCATTGGCCATGTTGAAGGCCGAGTGGTTGAGCGCGGCCGCCAGGGTCTGCGCGTCGCCGGCCACGTCCATCAGCCGGATCTGCAGCGCCGGGCCGATGGCCACGGTGGTGCCGATCAGGAACACGTTGAAGCCCGCGGTGTAGATGTTGTGGGCCGAGAAGACGAACAGCGCCAGCACCAGCGCCGCATAGGCCATCAGGCCGCCGATGGTGCGCATCAGCGACCTGTCGGCCAGCCGCGCGCCCACCAGGTTGCCGACCACCATGCCGAGCCCGAACAGCGCGAGCACGAAGGGCACGCCGCCCAGCGGCATGCCGGCCACCTCGATCAGCGTGGGCTTGATGTAGCTGAACACCGAGAACATGCCGCCGAAGCCGATGGCGCCGATGCCCAGCGTGAACCAGACCTGCTTGCGCTTGAGCGCGCCGAGTTCGCGCCAGGGGCTGGCGCCCGCGGGCGCGGCGAGGTCGGGGATGTCGCGGCGCAGCAGCACCACGGCGATGAGCGCAATCACGCCCACGAACACGAAGGCCGCGCGCCAGCCGAACAGCTGGCCGAGCCAGGCCGCGATCGGCACGCCGACCAGCGTGGCGCCCGTGAGCCCCAGCATCACCAGCCCCACGGCGCGCGCGCGGCGCCCGGGCGGCGCGAGCGTGGCGGCCACCAGCGCGGCCACGCCGAAGTAGGTGCCGTGCGGCAGCCCGGTGGCGAAGCGCAGCAGGTTCAGCGAGGTGTAGCCGGGCGCCATCGCGCTCGCGAAGTTGCCGGCCGCGAACACGGCCATCAGCGCGATCAGCAAGGCGCGGCGGCGCCAGCCGGCCGCGAGCACCGCGAGCACGGGCGCGCCGATGACCACGCCGAGCGCATAGGCGCTGATCACGTGGCCGGCCTGCGGGATGCTGACGGCGATGTCGTTCGCGACCTCGGGCAAGAGGCCCATGATCACGAACTCGCCGGTGCCGATGGCGAAGCCGCCGACGCCGAGCGCGAGCACGGCGCGCAGGAACCGGGCCGACGAGACGGGCGGGATGGCGGGGGTGTCCGCGCCTTCGAGGGCGGATGGTGGGGCGTTCAAGGCCGGAGCTCCTGGGGGGAATGCCCGGCGAGCGCGGGCAAAGCCCGATTTTAGGGTAAACCCTTAACGCGCGCTGATGAAGGCTTGCGCCCCGCCCGATACCTTCTTGCCCCTCGCCGCTCAGCGGCGCAGGAAGCGCGGCGCGCGGCGTTCGGCCATGGCCTGCACGCCCTCCCTGAAATCCTCGCTCGCGAACTGCACGCACTGCAGCTCGCGCTCGTGCCGGTTCGCCGCGGCCACCGCCTCGGCCAGGCCGCGCCGCAGGGTCGCGCGCGTCGATTCCACCGCGAGCGGGGCCGACAGCGCGATCTCGGCCGCGAGCGCCAGCGCGCTGGTGCGCACTTCATCGGCCGGCACCAGCTGGTCGATCAGCCCGATGCGCAGCGCCTCCTCGCCGCCGATGCGGCGCCCGGTGTAGAACAGCAGCGCGGCCTGCTGCGCGCCGACCAGGCGCGGCAAGGTCAGGCTCAGACCGAAGCCCGGATGGAAGCCGAGGCGGTTGAAGTTGGCGCTGAAGCGCGCCTCGGCGCAGCCCACGCGGAAGTCGGCCGCCAGCGCGAGGCCGAGCCCGGCGCCGATGGCCGGGCCATGCACCGCGGCCACCAGCGGCTTGGCGTTGCCGAACAGGCGCATGGCCTGCTCGTAGAGCGGCGCGGGATCGCGCGCATCGTCCTTGCCGCTGAAGTCGGCGCCCGCGCTGAAGGCCCTGCCTTCGGCGGCCAGCACGACGACGCGGCAATCGGGATCGGCATCGAGCTGCGCGAGCCGGTCGGCCAGTTCACGCAGCAGCGGCACGTCGAGGTAGTTGAACGGCGCGCGCCGCAGCTCGAGCAGCGCCACGTGCCCATGGCCCGATTCCACCGAAGCGACCGCGCTCATTGCACCTCCAGCTTCGCGATGTCGACGTAGCCTTTCCACTTCTCGCGCTCCTGGCGCTCGAAGCTCGCGAGCTCGGCCAGGCTGACCTTCGCGGGCGCGAAGGCGAAGCCCTCGAGCCGCGCGCGGATCGGGTCGGTGGTCACGGCCTCGTTGATCCACTGGTTGAGCTGCTGCTGCAGCGCCGCCGGCGTGGCGGCCGGCACCGCGATGCCGAGGAAGCCGCCGCGGATGCTGAAGCCCGGATAGCTCTCGGCGATCAGCGGCAGCTCGGGATAGCGCTTGAGCCGCGCGTCGCTGTGCACCGCGAGTGCGCGCAACTGGCCCGAGGCCACGAAGGCATCGCCGGCCACGGTGTCGGTGAACACCACCTGGATCTGGCCCGCGATCAGCTCCGACATCGCCTGGCTCACCTGCTTGTACGGAATCGCCGCGAGCTCGATGCCGGCCTCGTGCGCGAACAGCGCCGCCGTGACCTTGGAGGTGGCGTTGAAGTGGCCGTAGTTGATCGTGCCCGGCGCCTTCTTCGCGGCGGCGACGAAGTCCTGCAGCGTCCTGTAGGGCGCGTCGGGCCGCACCAGCATGTAGGTGGAGCCGGGCCCGAAGGAGCCGACCAGCCGGAAGTCGCGCCCGGGGTCGTAGGGCAGCTTGCGGAACAGGCTGGGGTTGGCCAGGTGCGTGGAGGTGGTAGCCAGCAGCAGCACCGAGCCGTCGGCCGGCGCATTGCGCACCGCCTCCACGCCGATGATGCCGTTGCCGCCGGGACGGTTGTCGACCACCACCGCGCGGCCGGTCTTGCGCGTGAGGAACTCGGCCAGCATGCGCGCCGAGATGTCGCCCGAGCCGCCGGGCCCGAAGGGCACGACGATCTGGATCGGCTTGTTGTTGTCCGCCGCCATCGCGGCCGCGAACGGCAAGGCCGCGAGCGCGGCGAGGCACTGTCTTCTCTGCATGTCGTCTCCTGTTGTTCGTGTCGCTGGAGGTGCGCGCTCAGCCCGGGGCCTTCGCGCCGAGCGCCTCGTTGTGCTCGCCCACGCCGGGCGCGCGATGCCGCACCCGCGGCCGCTCGCCATCGAAGGACAGCGGCAGCCCGACGATGCGCAGCTCCTCGCCGGGAATGGTCTGCAAGATGCCGATGGCCTCGGTCTGCGGCTGCGCGAGCACCTGCGCGAAGTCCTGGATCGGCGCGCAGGGAATGCCCAGGGCCTCGAGCGCCTCGAGCCACTGCTGCGTCGAGCGCGTGCGGAACACGGCCTCGAGCGCGGGGATCAGCAGCGCCTTGTGCTGCACGCGCAGCGCATTGCTCGCGAAGCGCTCGTCGCGCGTCCATTCCTCGCGGCCGGCCGCGCGCGCCAGCTTGGCGAACAGCCGGTCGTTGGCCGCGGCCACCACGATCTCGCCGTCCCCGGTCGGCAACGCCTGGAACACCACCACGTTGGGATTGCCGCTGCGGTGCCGCTCGGGCTGCTTCCCGGTGGCATGGAAGCCGGCCATCATCACCTGCAGCCAGCCCAGCGCGGTCTCGAACAGCGAGGTGTCGACCACGCAACCCTGCCCGGTCGAAGCGCGGCGCAGCAATGCCGCGATGCAGCCCAGCGCGGCCCAGACGCCGGTGCCGAGGTCGAGCACCTGCATGCCCACGCGCGCCGACGGCCCGCTCTCTGCGCCGTTGATGCTGAAGATGCCCGCGAAGGCCTGCACCATCGGCTCGTAGCCCGGCGCGAGGCGCATCGGCCCCTTGTGACCGAAGGCCCAGAGCGAGCAGTACACCAGCCGCGGGTTGAGCGCGCGCAGCGCTTCGGCGCCGAGCCCCAGTTCCTCGAGCGAGCCGGGCCGCATGTTCTGCACGAACACGTCGGCCTCGGCCGCGCGCTCGCGCAGCCATTGCGCCTGCGCCGGGTCCTTGAGGTCGAGCGCGATGCTCTTCTTGCCGTGGTTCATGGCCTGGAAGGTGGTCGCGGTGCCACGCCAGAACGGCGGGCCCCAGCCGCGCGCGTCGTCGCCCGTGCCGGGCCGCTCGATCTTCACCACCTCGGCGCCGAGCGAGGACAGGATCTCGCCCGCGTAGGGCCCGGCGATGTTCTGTCCGAGCTCGATGACCTTGATGCCGGCCAGCGGCAGCGCGGTGCTGCTGTTCGTGTCGTCCGTCATGGTTCAGCGTCCCGTGAAACGGGGCGCGCGCTTCTCGACGAAGTGCCGCACGCCCTCGCGAAAATCCTCGGTGCCGCGGCAGGCCGCGATCTCGCGATCGGCCACGCGCGTGGCCTGCCCGAGGGTCTGGTAGCGGGCCTCAATCAGTTGCCGCTTGATGATGCGCACCGCGCGCGGCGAACTCAGCTCGGCGATCTCGGTGGCGCGCGCGAGCACCGCATCGAGAAAGCCTTCGGCCGGCAGCAGGCTCGCCAGCCCCATGCGATCGGCCTCCTCGGCCTGCAGGGTGCGGCCGGTCAGCAGCAGGTCGGCCGCATGCATCGGGCCGATCAGCCGCGGCAGCAGCCAGGCCGTGCCGTGCTCGGCCACCAGGCCGCGGCGCGCATAGGGCAGCGTGAGCTTGGCGCCGGCCGCCACGTAGCGCAGGTCGGCATGCAGCGCGATGCACAGGCCCACGCCCGCGGCCGCGCCGTTGATCGCGGCGATCAATGGCTTGGCGAGCGCGCCGAGGTAGCCGTAGCGCTGCGCCGCGTCGTCGTCGGAATCGGCCTGCGGCACGGGCGGCCGGCCCGGGTCGGACAGCACCGCCATGTCCATGCCGGCGCAGAAGGCGCGGCCGGCGCCGCTGAGCACGATGGCGCGCACCGCGTCGTCGGCTTCGGCATGCGCGATGGCCGCGCGCAGCTCGGCCTCGAGCGTGGGCGTCCAGGCATTGAGCCGGTCGGGCCGGTCGAAGGTGATCGAGGCCACGCGGCCGATCGCCGCGTACCTCAGTTGCGTGAAATCCAAGCGTGTCTCCTGGTCCGTTGCGCCCTGCGATGGGCATGCGGCCAGTATTCCGGCGGGCCCCGGCGGCGACAACCTTAGAATTTCGGAGAACGAAATCATGGCCACGCCCCGCCCTTCCACCGCCGGCTCGACGCGCGCCCGCACGCAGGCCACCGGCACCTTCGTGCGCAGCACGCCCGGCAGCCATTCGCTCGAACGCGGCCTCGCGCTGCTGCGCGCCTTCCGGCATGGCGTGGACGTGCTGACCAACGCCGAGCTGGCCGACCGCGCGCAGCTGCCGCGGCCCACGGTCAGCCGGCTCACGCGTTCGCTGGTGGATGCGGGTTTTCTCGCCTACGACCTCGAGCAGCGCGGCTACCGCCTCACAGCCGCTTGCCTGAGCCTCGCGCTGTCCTTCCGCAGCTCGGAGGCCACGCTGGCGCGCGCGCTGCCGCTGATGCGCGCGCTGGCCGAGGGCCGGCGCGTCAACGTCGGCCTCGCGGTGGCCGACCAGCTCGAGATGGTCTACCTGGAGTCGGTGCGACTGAGCCGGCTCGGGATCTTCCGGCGCATCCTCTCGGGCTCGCGGATCCCGATCGCGAGCACCTCGCTGGGCTGCGCCTTCCTCGCCGGCATGCAGCCGGGCGAGCGCAAGGCCCTGCTGGGCCGGCTGCGGCAGGCGCACGGCGCCGAATGGCGCGTGCTGCAGCCGCGGGTGGAGGCCGCGCTCGAGGCGGTGCGCGAGCGCGGTTTCTGTCACGCGAACTGGGCCGCTGGCATGACCGCGGTGGCGCTGCCGCTGCGCGCGCCCTCGGGCAGCCTCTATGCGATGAACGTGAGCTTTCCCACCGCGGAGGAAGTGTCGGCCGACGCCATCGAGGCGCACGCGCAACTGCTGCTGCGCCTCGCGGCCGACCTGCGCCGCGACTGGGCGCGCTGAGGCGTCAGATCGCCACGAGCTGGCGCACGCCCTGCGCCTCCATGTCCTTGCCGAGGCCGCGCGCGATCACCTCGCCGCGCTCCATCACGAGGTAGTCGTCGGCCAGATCCTGCGCGAAGTCGTAGTACTGCTCGCACAGCACGATCGCCATGTCGCCGCGGTCGGCCAGCATGCGGATCACGCGGCCGATGTCCTTGATGATGCTCGGCTGGATGCCCTCGGTGGGCTCGTCGAGGATCAGCAGCTTCGGCTTGGGCGCGAGCGCGCGCGCGATCGCGAGCTGCTGCTGCTGGCCGCCCGAGAGGTCGCCGCCGCGGCGCCCGATCATCTGCTTGAGCACCGGGAACAGCTCGAACAGCTCGGCCGGGATCGGCGTGCCGCCGCGCTTGTAGGCCAGGCCCATGCGCAGGTTCTCCTCCACCGTGAGGCGCGCGAAGATCTCGCGGCCCTGCGGCACGAAGCCGATGCCCGCGCGCGCGCGGTCGTAGGGCGTGGCCTTGTGGATTGGCCGGCCCTCGAGCTCGATGCTGCCGCTCTTGATCGGCACCAGGCCCATCAGCGACTTCAGCAGCGTGGTCTTGCCCACGCCGTTGCGGCCCAGCAGCACCGTGACCTTGCCCAGCGTGGCCTCGAAGCTCACGTCGCGCAGGATGTGGGAGCCGCCGTAGTACTGGTGGATGTTCTTGACTGTCAGCATGGCGTGGTTTCCTCAGCGGCCCAGGTAGACCTCGATCACGCGCTCGTCGGCCTGCACCTCGTCGAGCGAACCCTGCGCGAGCACCGAGCCGTCGCACAGCACGGTCACGATCTCGGAGATGGTGCGGATGAAGCTCATGTCGTGCTCCACCACCATCAGCGAATGCTTGCCCTTGAGCGTGAGGAACAGCTCGGCCGTGCGCGCCGTCTCCTCGTCGGTCATGCCGGCCACGGGCTCGTCGAGCAGCAGCAGCTTCGGGTCCTGCATCAGCAGCATGCCGATCTCGAGCCACTGCTTCTGGCCATGGCTCAGGTTGCCCGCCATGCGCGACACGCTGGCCGCGAGGTGGATGGTCTCGAGCACCTCGGCGAGGCGGTCGCTCTGCGCCGAGTCGAGCCTGAACAGCATCGAGGCGCGCACGCCCTTGTCGGTCTTGAGCGCGAGCTCGAGGTTCTCGAACACCGTGAGGTGCTCGAACACGGTCGGCTTCTGGAACTTGCGGCCGATGCCCAGCTGCGCGATCTCGGCCTCCTTGTGGCGCAGCAGGTCGATGGTGCTGCCGAAGAACACCGTGCCCTCGTCGGGCCGGGTCTTGCCGGTGATGATGTCCATCATCGTGGTCTTGCCCGCGCCGTTGGGGCCGATGATGCAGCGCAGCTCGCCCGGCGCGATGTCGAGCGACAGCTTGTTGATCGCCTTGAAGCCGTCGAAGCTCACGCTCACGTCTTCCAGGTAGAGGATGCGGCCGTGGGTCACGTCGACCTCGCCGGGCGTCGCGATGCGGCTGAAGCCCGCCGTGCGACCGCCCGATTCGGTGGCGCCGGTGTCGTGCGGCTGGCCCTTGGCGCGTGCGGCGCGCTCGGCGCCGGCTTCCATCAGGTCGGGCGTCATGCGCGGGCTCCCTTCGGTTCCGCATGCAGCGGCGCGGCGATCGCTTCCGGCTCCATGCCCTGTTCCGTTGCCAGCGAACGCTGGGCCTCGGCGCGCGCCGGCGATGCCGCAACGGGCGCCGCCTTCTCGCGCGACAGCCACTGGCGCACCAGCCCCACGATGCCGTTCGGCAGGAACAGCGTGACCGCGATGAACAGCGCGCCGAGGAAGTACAGCCAGTACTCGGGATAGGCCACCGTGAGCCAGCTCTTCGCGCCGTTGACGATGAAGGCGCCGATGATCGGCCCGATCAGGGTCGCGCGCCCGCCCACCGCGGCCCAGATCGCGATCTCGATCGAGTTGGCCGCGCTCATCTCGCTCGGGTTGATGATGCCGACCTGCGGCACGTAGAGCGCGCCGGCCACGCCGCACATCACGGCCGAGATGACCCAGATGCTGAGCTTGTAGGGCAGCGGGTTGTAGCCCGAGAACATCACGCGCGACTCGGCGTCGCGGATGGCCTGCAGCACGCGGCCGAACTTGCTCGCGATCAGCCACTTGGCGAACAGGAAGAAGGCCAGCAAGGTGACGCCGGTGAGCGCGAAGATGGTCATGCGCATCTCCTGCGTGGCGATCGGGATGCCGAGGATGCGCTTGAAGTCGGTGAAGCCGTTGTTGCCGCCGAAGCCGGTCTCGTTGCGGAAGAACAGCAGCATGGCCGCGAAGGTCAGGGCCTGCGTGATGATCGAGAAATACACGCCCTTGATGCGCGAGCGGAAGGCGAAGAAGCCGAACACGAAGGCGATCAGGCCCGGCACCGCGACGATCAGGACCAAGGTGGCAATGAAGCTGTCGCTGAAGGTCCAGTGCCAGGGCAGCGTCTTCCAGTCGAGGAACACCATGAAGTCGGGCAGGTCGCTCTTGTAGTTGCCGTCGCGGCCGATCTGGCGCATGAGGTACATGCCCATCATGTAGCCACCGAGCGCGAAGAAGAGACCGTGGCCCAGCGAGAGGATGCCGGTGTAGCCCCAGATCAGGTCCATGGCCAGCGCGCAGATCGCGTAGCACATGATCTTGCCGACCAGCGCCACCGCGTAGTCGCTCATGTGCAGCGGGCTGTCGACCGGCACCCACATGTTGAGCATCGGCGCCACCGCGCACACCACGATCAGCGCGACGAAGAAGGCCGTCCAGCCCTTGCCGCTCAGCAGCGGCCCCTTGGTTGGAAGTACGACCTTGCTCATGCCTCTGCGCTCCGGCCCTTCATCGCGAAGATGCCCTGCGGCCGCTTCTGGATGAAGATGATGATGAAAACGAGCACCGCGATCTTCGCGAGCACCGCGCCCGCCCAGCCTTCGATGAACTTGTTGAGGATGCCCAGCCCCAGCGCCGCGTAGACGGTGCCCGCGAGCTGGCCGACGCCGCCCATCACGACCACCATGAAGCTGTCGACGATGTAGCTCTGGCCCAGGTCGGGGCCGACGTTGCCGATCTGGCTCAGCGCGCAGCCCGCGAGGCCGGCGATGCCCGAGCCCAGTGCGAAGGCGTAGGTGTCGATGCGCGCGGTGTTCACGCCCATGCAGGAGGCGATCGGGCGGTTCTGCGTGACGCCGCGCACGAACAGGCCCAGCCGCGTGCGGCCGATCAGCCAGCCCATGGCCAGCAGCACCAGCACCGCGAAGACGATGATGCACAGGCGGTTCCACGGCAGCGTGACGTTCGACAGCAGCGACAGGCCGCCGCTCATCCAGGCCGGGTTCTCCACGCCCACGTTCTGCGCGCCGAACAGCGAGCGCACCAGCTGCTGCAGCATCAGGCTGATGCCCCAGGTGGCCAGCAGGGTCTCGAGCGGGCGTCCGTAGAGGAAGCGGATCACGCCGCGCTCGAGCACCGCGCCCACCAGCGCCGAGGCCAGGAACGAGACCGGGATCGCCGCCACCAGGTACCAGCCGAAGGCGGCCTCGGGCAGGTACTTCTGGAAGATGCCCTGCATCACGTAGGTGGCGTAGGCGCCGATCATCATCAGCTCGCCATGCGCCATGTTGATGACGCCCATCAGGCCGTAGGTGATGGCCAGGCCCAGCGCGGCCAGCAGCAGCACCGAGCCCAGGCTGACGCCGCTGAACACGGCATTGAGGCGGTCGCCCCAGACCAGCGAGCCGTCGATGCTGGCGATGGAGGCCACGATCGCGGCCTTCACGTCGGCCTCGGTCTCGTCGGCCAGGCGCTGGTTGAGCAGCAGCTTGGTGTCGGGGCTGCGGCTCTCGCCGAGCTCGCGCGCGGCCACGAGGCGCTTGGCCTTGTCGGCGCTGCCGAGCATGCTGGCGGCGCGCACCAGTTCGAGCTGCGCCTTGATCTTCGGGTGGGTCTCGGCGGCCAGCGCCTTCTCGACCAGCGGCAGCCGCGATTCGTCGGGCTCCTTGAACAGCGCCTGCGCGGCCTCGGCGCGCACCGCGTCGTCCTTGCTGGTGAGCTTGAGCGCGGCCTGCGCGGCATCGAGCGCGCCGCGCATCAGGTTGTTGTTGACCACGTCCTCGGCCGTGTCGGGCACCTTGAGCTCGGCGCCGGTCACGGGGTCGTAGCCCTTGTCGTCCTTCATCACGAAGACCTTGTCTTCGGTGTACTTGACCGCGTCGTCCGACATCGCCTGGATGAAGTCGGCGGTCTTCTCGTCGGCGCTGGTGACGGCCTTGTTGAGCGCCGCGATGCGGGCTTCGGAATCGCCGGCGGCGATGGCCCGGGCTTCGTCGGCGGTCAGCGCCTGGGCGGCCGTTGCCATGAACAGCATGGCGGCGAATGCGCAGTGGAGGGTTCGTCGAAGCATCTTGAAGCGGAAGTAGGAAAGGCCCTCCCCCGGGCGGGGGAGGGAGGAACGCACTTACATCGACTTGCCGGCCGGATAGTCGGGCTTCTTGTCGTTGCCTTCGATGTACGGGCTCCACGGCTTGGCCTTGACCGGGCCCGGCGTCTTCCACACCACGTTGAACTGGCCGTCGGCCTTGATCTCGCCGATGAACACGCTCTTGTGCAGGTGGTGGTTCTTCTCGTCCATCTTCGAGACGATGCCCGAGGGCGCGGTGAAGGTCTGGCCGGCCATGGCGGCGATCACCTTGTCGGTGTCGGTCGACTTGGCCTTCTCGACCGCCTGCTTCCACATGTGGATGCCGATCCAGGTGGCTTCCATCGGGTCGTTGGTCAGCGGCTTGTCCTTGTGGCCGGCGATGTTCTTGGCCTTGGCGTAGTCGCTCCACTGCTTGATGAAGGCCGTGTTGGTCGGGTTCTTGATCGACATGAAGTAGTTCCACGCGGCCAGGTGGCCGACCAGCGGCTTGGTGTCCACGCCGCGCAGTTCTTCCTCGCCGACCGAGAAGGCCACCACCGGCACGTCCTTGGCCTTCAGGCCGGCGTTGCCGAGTTCCTTGTAGAAGGGCACGTTGGAGTCGCCGTTGATGGTCGACACCACGGCCGTCTTGCCGCCGGCCGAGAACTTCTTGATGTCGGCGACGATGGTCTGGTAGTCGCTGTGGCCGAAGGGGGTGTACTTCTCGTCGATGTCGGTGTCCTTCACGCCCTTGCTCTTGAGGTAGGCGCGCAGGATCTTGTTGGTGGTGCGCGGGTAGACGTAGTCGGTGCCCAGCAGCACCCAGCGCTTGGCGGCGCCGCCTTCCTTGCTCATCAGGTAGTCGACGGCCGGAATCGCCTGCTGGTTGGGCGCGGCACCCGTGTAGAACACGTTCTTCGAGAGCTCTTCACCCTCGTACTGCACCGGGTAGAACAGCAGGCCGTTCATTTCCTCGACCACCGGCAGCACCGACTTGCGCGACACCGAGGTCCAGCAGCCGAAGATCACCGAGACCTTGTCCTGGCCGAGCAGCTGCTTGGTCTTCTCGGCGAACAGCGGCCAGTTCGAGGCCGGGTCGACCACCACGGGCTCGAGCTTCTTGCCGAGCACGCCGCCCTTGGCGTTGATGTCGTCGATGGCCATCAGCACCGTGTCCTTCAACACGGTTTCCGAGATGGCCATCGTGCCCGACAGCGAGTGCAGCACGCCGACCTTGATGGTGTCGGCGGCAAATGCCGGCACAGCGGAGATGCTGGCCAGCGCGACGGCGGCGGTGAGCGCCTTGAGGGTGAAACGACGTTGCATGTGGACTCCTGCTCCGGTGGGTTGAACCTGTTCGCCGGCGCGGTGCCGAGCGATGGGAGGGAGTCTGCGGAATGCACCAGGAAGGAGAAATACGCCGGGTGGCGTACACGGAGGTACTCAGCCCGCGTCAACGGCGCTACGGCGCCGGGTACTTGCGCGCGTTCGCGACCATCTTGCTGCGCGCGGCCTCGACGGGATCGATGCCGAGCTGGTCGGCCAGTTGCAGCAGGTAGAGCAGCACGTCGGCGATCTCGGTGCCGACCTCGGCGCGCTTGTCGGCCGGCAGCTCGCGGCTCTGGGCCTCGGTGAGCCACTGGAAATGCTCGAGCAGCTCGGCGGCCTCGACCGAGAGCGCGGCGGCGAGGTTCTTCGGGGAGTGGAAGGGTTCCCAGTGGCGCTCGCGGGCGAAGTCGCGCAGGGCGAGCGTGAGCGATTGGAGGTCGTGGGTCATGGCGGCTCTTGGGGACACAAACATGAAAAGCCCATTTTGGGTAATAAAATGCCCAAAATGGGTAAATCGCCGATGCCGAAGCAGCTCGAAGCACCCGTCGGACTCGCCGACGCCCTGTTCACGACCACCCAGCAGCGCGTGCTGGGCTGCCTTTTCGGCCAGCCGGACCGGAGCTTCTTCTTCACCGAATTGATCAAGCTTACCGGCGCGGGCTCGGGCGCCGTGCAGCGCGAGCTCAAGCAACTGACCGACAGCGGGCTGCTCACGATGTCGCGCGTGGGCAATCAGAAGCACTACCAGGCCAATGCGCAATCGCCGATCCACGAGGAACTGAGCAGCATCGTGCGCAAGACCTTCGGGCTCGCGGGCCCGCTGCGCGAGGCGCTGCAGCCCGTGGCCGACAGGATCGAGGCCGCGTTCGTGTACGGCTCCGTGGCCAAGAAGAGCGACACGGCCGCGAGCGACATCGACCTGCTGCTGATCAGTGACGAACTTGCCTATCCGGATCTCTTTCTCGCGCTCGATGCCGTCTCCGCACGGCTCGGCCGTACAGTGAACCCGACCCTGTTCACGAGGAAGGAACTGATGCGAAAGCTCAAGGACGGCGAATCCTTCGCCACGCGCGTGATGGCTCAGCCCAAGCTCTGGGTGCTCGGCGACGCGCATGCCCTCCCCGCTTGACAACCTCTGCGGCCCTTCGAAGCCGCTCGCGGCCGAGGCGCCCGATGCGCGCGAGTTCGCGGGCTTGCTGCGTTCGGGCCATGCCCGCCTGAAGGATGCGCAGGTCGCGCAGCTCTCGCTCGAGGACCGCTTCGACCTCGTCTACAACGCGGCCCACGCCCTGTGCCTCGCCGCCTTGCGCTGGCATGGCTACCGCTCGGGCAACCGCTTCATCGTCTTCCAGGTGCTGCCCCACACGCTGTCGCTGGGCCCCGAGGTCTGGCGCGTGCTGGCCAAGGGCCACGAGATCCGCAACCTCGGCGAGTACGAGGGCGACCTGAACGTGGACGAGCGCATCGTCCGGGACATGATCGTGGCCTGCCAGCAGGTGGCAGCGAAGCTGTCGGCGCTCCCCGCGCCCGGCGGGGGCTGATGCTGTCGGGTGCCGGCGCAGTCGAGCGCCGAACCGGTCAGCCCTTCGCCGCCGCCTTGAACTGCGCCGCCACGAACGCCCACACCATGCGCGTGGCATCCGGCCCGGCCGGATCGCTGAACAGCCCGCGCGCGGCACCGCCGCTCCAGGCATGGCCGAGCTGGGCGATCTCGCACAGCACGACGAGCGCGCGGCCGCGGCGCCGGTAGTCGGTCAGGCGCATCGGCAGGCGTTTCCCGCGCTTCACGGCACGCACGGGGCCGGCCACGGCGCCGACGGCGGCGGCCCAGACCTCGGCGCTGTGGCGCGCATTGCTCGGCGCCACCACCGCGTCGCCATCGCCGTGCAGCACCAGCATCGGCGGCAGGGTCGCGAACACGGCCGCCGCGCCCATCGCCTTGCCGACCGCGGTGACGGGCATCGGCGGCACGTTGCGGCCGCGCATCGCGCCGATGGCCGTGGCGGAGGAACGCGCGGCGCCCGGCGCCACGCCCGAGTGCATGGCGACGGCACGAAAGCGCGCCGGGTAGCGCGTGGCCAGCAGCGCCGCCATGCTGGCACCGGCCGAGAGGCCGGCCACGGCCACGCGCTCGCGGTCGGCCGGATAGAGCATGCAGACCTGATCGACGGCCGCCATCAGCGTGGCGGCCTCGGCGTCGGCCTTGCCCGAGCGGCGCTCGTACCAGTTCCAGCAGCCCTGCGGATGGGCGATGCGGTCCTGCTCGGGGTAGAGCACCAGGAAGCGGTGCCGCACCGCGAGCGCGTTCATGCGCGTGGAGATCGCGAAGTCGCGCCCGGTCTGGCCGCAGCCATGCAGCATCACCATCAGCGGCAGGCGTTCGCCGGGCGCGAGCTGCAGTTCGGCGGGGCGGAACAGGTGGTAGCGGCGCGCGCCGGCCGGCCCCAGCGCCATGCCCGAGAGCCAGTCGCCGCGGCCCGGCGGCGGCTTCATCTGCTTCGCCGCGGCGCGCGTGACCTGGCCGGCCACGCGCTTGCTGTTGCGCAGCGTGAGCTTGGTGAGCGCCTTCAGGTTGCGCTCGTAGGCGCGGGCGAAGACGGAAGCGGTGGAGCGGCGGGCCATGGCGCAGTGTGACGCATGGCGCCGCGATGGGACAGCGATCGCCCGCTGCCCCTGGGAGATCAGTAGACCTCGGGAACGATCATGCTGGCCGGGACGGGCTGGCGCAGGTAATCGGCATGGCGCACGCGGGCCGGCAGCTCCACCGGTGCATGCGGCACCATCTCGTAGGGCAACTGGCCCAGCAGGTGGCTGATGCAGTTCAGGCGCGCCTTCTTCTTGTCGACCGCCTGCACCACCCACCACGGCGCCTCGGGGATGTGGGTGCGTTCCAGCATCGTTTCCTTGGCCTTGGTGTATTCCTCCCAGCGGCGGCGGCTCTCGAGGTCCATCGGGCTGAGCTTCCACTGCTTGAGCGGATCGTGGATGCGGCCGAGGAAGCGCATGTGCTGCTCGTCGTCGGTGATGGAGAACCAGTACTTGATGAGCTTGATGCCCGAGCGCACGAGCATCTTCTCGAACTCGGGCACGGTGCGGAAGAACTCCTCGTACTCGTCGTCGGTGCAGAAGCCCATCACGCGTTCGACGCCGGCGCGGTTGTACCAGCTGCGGTCGAACAGCACCATCTCGCCGGCGGCCGGCAAGTGCGCCACGTAGCGCTGGAAGTACCACTGGGTGCGTTCGCGGTCGTTGGGCGCGGGCAGCGCGGCCACGCGGGCCACGCGCGGGTTCAGCCGCTGGGTGATGCGCTTGATGACGCCGCCCTTGCCGGCCGCGTCGCGACCCTCGAACAGGATCACGACCTTCTGCTTGCTGTGCTGGACCCAGTCCTGCAGCTTCACCAGTTCGCCCTGCAGGCGGAACAGTTCCTTGAAATAGGCCTGGCGGGCCGCCTTGTCGGACGCGCCGTTCGTGCCGGCGGGCTCGCCGTCGAGGCCGTCGACGTTGCGGTCCTCGATCTCCAGCTCGAGCTCCTCGTCGTAGCTGTCGATGAGGTCTCGGGCGATGCGCTGCATCAGTTCTTCGTGGTCGGGAAGGGCGCTCGTCGGCATGGTGAAGGGGGCAAGAGTGGCGGGATCGGGGAAAACCATGCTGCATGGACCAGATGACGCCGGCGTGACGGTTTCGCGGCCGAAACCTGTAGGCCGACACGCCGTTGTCACACGGCGCGAACACCATTTCTCCCCACTACAACACTCCAGAACGCTTCCATGAACACGCTCGCCGCCCCGAATACGGACATGCCGGCCGCGCCGGCAGGGTCCGCAGCCCACCGCCCGAAGCTCGACGCCCGGCCCGGTCCGGTCGCCCTGATCACCTTCGTCGGCCTGCTGGCCGTCGGCCTGCTCTACACGGCATGGAGCCTGGTGAGCGACGTCTCCGACTCCGGCGCGCCCATGACCACCTGGGTGCCCTACATCCTGCTGGGCGTGGCGCTGCTGATCGCGCTGGGCTTCGAGTTCGTCAACGGCTTCCACGACACCGCCAACGCGGTGGCGACCGTGATCTACACCCACTCGCTGCCGCCGAACTTCGCGGTCGTGTGGTCGGGCTTTTTCAATTTCCTGGGCGTGCTGGTCTCCAGCGGCGCGGTGGCCTTCGGCATCATCGCGCTGCTGCCGGTGGAGCTGATCCTGCAGGTGGGCTCGGGCGCGGGCTTCGCGATGGTGTTCGCGCTGCTGATCGCCGCCATCATCTGGAACCTCGGCACCTGGTGGCTGGGGCTGCCGGCCTCCTCCTCGCACACGCTGATCGGCTCGATCATCGGCGTGGGCGTGGCCAACGCGCTGATGCACGGGCGCGACGGCACCAGCGGGGTGGACTGGGCGCAGGCCACCAAGGTCGGCTATTCGCTCCTGCTGTCGCCGCTGGTGGGCTTCGGCTGCGCCGCGCTGCTGCTGCTGGCGCTGCGCGCCTTCGTGAAGAACCGCGCGCTCTATGAAGAACCCAAGGGCAGCGAGCCGCCGCCGTGGTGGATCCGCGGCCTGCTGATCCTGACCTGCACCGGCGTCTCGTTCGCGCACGGCTCCAACGACGGCCAGAAGGGCATGGGCCTGATCATGCTGATCCTGGTGGGCACGGTGCCGATGGCCTATGCGCTCAACCGCGCCATGCCGGCCGACCAAACGGTGAAGTTCGTCGCCGTGGCCGAGGTGGCGCAGGGCGCGATGCAGCGCAGCCTGCCGACGTCGCTGCCCGCGCTGCAGCCGGCGGCCGCGCGCGACTCGCTCGCGACCTACGTGCGCACCCGCGAGTTCAACGACACGGTGGTGCCGGCGCTGGCCTCGGTCACCGGCAGCATCGCGCAGCAGGTGAGGCAGCACGGCTCGCTGGCCCGCCTGCCGGCCGACGCGGTGGCCAACGTGCGCAACGACATGTACCTGACTTCCGAGGCGATCCGCCATCTGGACAAGAGCGGCGCCGCGCGCTTCGACGCCGACACCAAGGCCCGCGTCGGCGCGCTGCGCCAGGAACTCGACGACGCCACCCGCTTCATCCCGCTGTGGGTGAAGGTGGCGGTGGCGATCGCGCTGGGCCTCGGCACCATGATCGGCTGGAAGCGCATCGTGGTGACCGTGGGCGAGAAGATCGGCAAGACCCACCTGAGCTATGCCCAGGGCGCCTCGGCCGAGGTGGTGGCGATGGTGACCATCGGCGCGGCCGACATGTACGGCCTGCCGGTCTCGACCACGCACGTGCTGTCCTCGGGCGTGGCCGGCACCATGACCGCAAGCGGCTCGGGCCTGCAGATGTCGACGCTGCGCAACCTCGCGCTGGCCTGGGTGCTGACGCTGCCGGCGGCGATGCTGCTGTCGGGCGTGCTGTACTGGCTGTTCACGCACCTGTTCTGAAGCATCGCGCACCTTGCCGGCACTCCATGACCTGGCCGCCAATTCGTATGGCGGCGACGAAGCCGGGCTGATCTGCGGCTACCTGTTCGACCCGGGCGCGTCGGGCCCCGACGCCTCGCGCGAGATCGATTCGAGCCAGGCCGCGGCCTGGCTCGATGCGCTGCCGCCCGACGAAGAGCTGGCGGGCGCGCCTTTCGAGGGCCCCTACGCCTGGCTGCACTTCAACCTGAGCCATGCCCAGGCCGAGCGCTGGCTGCGGCGCCACGCGCGGCTGTCGGACACCTTCTACGAGACGCTGCACGAGGGCCTGCCCTCCACGCGCATCGAGCGCGCCGACGATGCGCTGATCGCGGTCATCAACGACGTGCACTTCGATTTCAGCTTCGAGCCCTCGGACATCTCGACGCTGTGGATCGCGGTCGGCGCGCGGCTGGTCGTGACCGCGCGCAGCAAGCCGCTGCGCTCGGTCGACGCACTGCGCACCGCGGTCAAGGCCGGCGACGCGCCGGGCTCGAGCACCGAGCTGCTCGAGCACCTGCTGCGCGCGCAGGCCGACGTGCTGGTGAAGATCGTGCGCGGCGTGACCGGCCGCGTCGACCGCATCGAGGACGAACTGCTGGCCGGCCGCCTCGACCACAAGCGCGCGCGCCTGGGCCTGATGCGCCGGCTGCTGGTGCGGCTGCAGCGCCTGCTGGCGCCCGAGCCGGCGGCGCTGTTCCGGCTGCTGCAGCGCCCGCCGGGCTGGATGGCCGAGGACGACACGCAGGAGCTGCGCGGCGCGACCGAGGAGTTCTCGGTGGTGCTGCGCGACATGCAGGCGCTGCAGGAACGCATCAAGCTGCTGCAGGAAGAGATCGCCGCCAACGTCAACGAGGACAACAACCGCAGCCTGTTCGTGCTGACGGTGGTCACGGTGCTGGCGCTGCCGATCAACATCCTGGCCGGCCTGTTCGGCATGAACGTCGGCGGCATCCCGCTGGCCGAGCACAAGCACGGCTTCTGGATCGTGGTGGCGATCGTCGCCACCTTCACCGCGGTGGCCGCCTGGGCCGCTTTCAGGAAGAAGCGCTGAGCCGCTCCACCGCTGCGGTTAATGCTATTTATCTAGTAGCAAATACGAGCACCCATGCGACCGTGTCGACAGGCCGGAGCGCCTAGAATCGACCGGTGTCCTCCATTCTCAATGCCGACCTGCACTGCCACTCCGTGGTGTCCGACGGCACACTGACGCCCGAAGAACTCGCCGTGCGCGCCGCCAGCAATGGCGTCGACCTGTGGGCGCTGACCGACCACGACGAGATCGGCGGCCAGCACCGCGCCGCCGCCGCCGCGCGCGAGAACGGCATGCGCTACCTCACCGGCACCGAGATCTCGGTCACCTTCGCGGGCGAGACCGTGCACATCGTCGGCCTGGGCTTCGACCCCGACGACGCCGCCATGACCCAGGGCCTGTACGACACCCGCGGCGGCCGCGGCAAGCGTGCGCAGGAGATGTCCGAGGGGCTGGCCAAGGTCGGCATCCAGGGCGCCTACGAAGGCGCGCTCAAGTTCGTCGGCAACCCCGAGCTGATCTCGCGCACCCACTTCGCGCGCTTCCTGGTCGAGCAGGGCCACTGCCGCGACACGCCCGAGGTATTCCGCAAATACCTCACCGAGGGCAAGCCCGGCTACGTGCCGCACCGCTGGGCCACGCTCAAGGATGCAGTGCACTGGATCACCTCGGCCAAGGGCCTGGCCGTGATCGCGCACCCGGGCCGCTACAAGTTCAGCGCCAACGAGGAGTACGCGCTGTTTCTCGAGTTCAAGGCGCACGGCGGACAGGCCATCGAGGTCGTCACCGGCAGCCACACCCCGGCCGAATACGTCGAGTACGCCGACAAGGCGCTCGAGTTCGGTTTCGCCGCCTCGCGCGGCAGCGATTTCCACAGCCCCGACGAAAGCCACTGCGACCTCGGCAAGCTGCCGCCGCTGCACGCTTCGCTCACGCCGGTATGGGAACTGCTCGGCCACCGAATCCAGACCTAGCGTGAGCCAACAGCCCGGGACCGCGACCGAGAGCGCCGCAACCCAAGCGCTGGCCCTGGCCCGCGCCGCGGCCCAGGCCGCCTCCAGCCGCGAGTCCGAACGCATCCTGGCCGGCATCGGCCTCGTGGTGCTGGCCGTGGCCTGCTTCGCCACGCTCGACACCGCCACCAAGATCTCGACCGCGAGCGTGCCGATCCTGATGGGCGTGTGGTTCCGCTATGCCTTCCAGGCCGTGGCCACCACCGCCGTGCTGCTGCCGCTGCGCGGCACCGCGCTGCTGCGCACCGCCCATCCGCGCTACCAGGCGCTGCGCGGGGCGCTGCTGCTGGGCTCGAGCCTGTTCGCCTTCATGAGCCTGCGCTACATGCCGCTGGCCGAGTTCACCTCGATCGTGCTGATCGCGCCGCTGGTGATCACGCTGCTGGCGGCCACCACGCTCAAGGAGCAGGTCTCGCCGCTGCGCTGGACGCTGGTGGCGGGCGGCTTCGCGGGCACGCTGGTCATCCTGCGGCCCGGCGGCGGCGCCTTCAGCTGGGCCATCCTGCTGCCGATCGGCCTGGTGATGACCAACGCCTGGTTCCAGGTGCTCACGAGCAAGCTCGCGCAGACCGAGAACCCGCTGACCATGCACTTCTACACCGGCTGGGTCGGCACGCTGCTGGCCTCGCTGGCCGTGCCCTTCGCCTGGACCGCGCTGCCCTCGTGGCACTGGTGGGCGCTGCTGTGCCTCATGGGCCTGATGGGCACGGTGGGGCACTTCATGCTGATCCTCGCCTACCAGCGCGCGCCAGCCTCCACCCTCACGCCCTACCTCTATGCGCAGATCGCGTTCGCGATGCTCGGCGGCTGGCTGATGTTCTCCCACGTGCCCGATGTCGTGTCGCTGGTCGGCATGGCGATGATCGCCGTCTGCGGCGCGGCCGGTGCCTGGCTCACCGTGCGCGAGCGCCGCGTGCCGATCGAACCGGCGGAATCCTGATCAGGAGCGTTTTTCATGGCCCAGTACTTCGAAGTCCACCCCGAGAACCCCCAGCAGCGCCTGCTCAAGCAGGCCGTGGCGCTGCTGCAGCGCGGCGAGATCGTCGCCGTGCCCACCGACTCCAGCTACGCGCTGGCCTGCCACCTCGACGACAAGGACGCGGTCGACCAGCTGCGCCGCATCCGCCAGGTCGACGACAAGCACCACCTGACCCTGATCTGCCGCGACCTCAGCGAGCTCGCGAACTACGCGCGCGTGGACAACAAGCAGTACCGCCTGCTGAAGGCCGCCACGCCCGGCCCCTACACCTTCCTGCTCGAGGCCACCAAGGAAGTGCCGCGGCGCGTGAGCCATCCGCAGCGCAAGACCATCGGCCTGCGCGTGCCCGACCACAAGGTGCTGCTCGAGCTGCTGGCGCTGCATGGCGCGCCGCTTTTGGCCACCACGCTGATCGCACCCGGCGAGACCGAGGCGCTCAACGACGCCGAGGTCATCCGCGAGCGCTTCGAGAAGCAGATCGCGGGCGTGATCGACGCCGGCGCCTGCCCCTCCCAACCGACCACCGTGGTCGACCTCACGCCCATGGGCAGCGGCGACGATCCGGTGGTGGTGCGCCAGGGGCGCGGGGCGCTCTCGGTGCTGGGGCTGTGATGCAGCCTTCGCTTTCCCCTTGTTCCGTCTGACACAATCTCGCAGTGGATATCTCCAATCTGATACAGACGGTCCTGATCTATGCGCTGCCCGTGATCTTCGCGATCACCGTGCACGAAGCCGCGCACGGCTACGTGGCGCGCTACCTCGGCGACAACACGGCGGCGGTCATGGGCCGCGTCACGCTCAACCCGATGAAGCACATCGACCCCATCGGGACCATCCTGATGCCGCTGATGCTCTACTTCGCGACCTCGGGCGCCTTCCTGTTCGGCTATGCCAAGCCGGTGCCGGTCAATTTCGGCCGGCTGCGCCATCCCAAGCGCGACATGGTCTGGGTGGCCCTGGCCGGTCCGGCCTCGAACTTCATCCAGGCGATCCTCTGGGCCGTGGTCTGGGCGGTGCTCGTCGGCGTGGGCGTGCAGGAGCCCTTCTTCGTCAAGATGGCGCAGGGCGGCGTGCTGGTCAACCTCGTGATGTGGGCCTTCAACCTCTTCCCGCTGCCTCCGCTCGACGGCGGCCGCGTGCTGGCCGGGCTGCTGCCCAACGGGCCGGCGCAGAATTTCCTCGCTCGCATCGAGCCCTACGGTTTCTTCATCGTGATGGGCCTGGTGCTCGCGGGCATCGTCAGCAGGTTCTGGCTGATGCCGCTGATGAGCGTGGGCTACGAGGTGCTCGATCTGCTGATCGGGCCGCTGCAGGCCCTGTTGCGTTGATGTTGCGTTAGTTTCCAGTTCCGACCATGGCTTCGTCCTCCCCCTCCCCGCTGCGCGTCCTCACCGGCATCACGCCCTCCGGCACGCCCCATCTCGGCAACTACGTCGGCTCGATCCGCCATTCGGTGCGCCAGAGCGTCGCACCCGGCGTCGAGAGCTACTTCTTCCTGGCCGACTACCACGCCCTCATCAAGGTGCAGGAGCCCGCGAAGATCCAGCGCTCCACCCTGGAGATCGCCGCCAGCTGGCTGGCCTGCGGGCTCGATCCCGAACGCGTCACCTTCTACCGCCAGTCCGACATCCCCGAGATCCCCGAGCTCACCTGGTTCCTGACCTGCGTCACCGGCAAGGGCGTGCTCAACCGCGCCCATGCCTACAAGGCCCAGGTCGACAAGAACACGGCCAAGGGCGAGGACGTCGATGCCGACGTCACGGCGGGCCTGTTCATGTACCCGGTGCTGATGGGTGCGGACATCCTGATGTTCAACGCCCACAAGGTGCCCGTGGGCCGCGACCAGGTGCAGCACATCGAGATGGCGCGCGACATGGCGCAGCGCTTCAACCATCTCTACGGCGACCACTTCACGCTGCCGGACGCCGAGATCGACGAGGCCGTCGCCACCCTGCCCGGCCTCGACGGCCGCAAGATGAGCAAGAGCTACAACAACACGATCCCGTTGTTCACGCCGCGCGCCCAGTTGCAAAAGCAGATCGCCAGCATCGTGACCGACTCGCGTGCGCCCGGCGAGCCCAAGGAGACCGAGGGCTCGGCGCTGTTCCAGATCTACCAGGCCTTCGCGAGCGCCGAGGAAACCGAGGCGCTGCGCAAGTCCTACGCCGAGGGCATCGCCTGGGGCGACGCCAAGCAGGTGCTGTTCGAGCGCATCGACCGCGAGGTGGCGCCGCTGCGCGAGCGCTACGAGGCGCTGATGGCCGACCCGGCGCAGATCGAGCGCACGCTGCTGGCCGGTGCCGACAAGGCGCGCGCGCTGTCACGCCCGTTCATGACGCGGCTGCGCCATGCCGTCGGCCTGCGCAACCTGGCCGACGCGGGCGACGGCGCCAAGGCGCGCAAGGGCGGCAAGGGGGCCGGCAAGGCCGGCTTCAAGCAATACCGCGAACGCGACGGGATGTTCTATTTCAAGCTGCTCGACGCGAGCGGCGAAACCCTGCTGCAGAGCCGAGCATTCGCCTCGCCGCAGGAGGCCGGCCGTACCATCGCGGCGCTGCAGGAGCAGCGCGGCGCGGCCTTGGCGACTTATGCGGATCGGCTCGAGCCGATCGCCACGGATGAAGGATTGCGCGCCGCGAGCGAGGCGCTGGAGGCACTGTCGGAGGCCACCGCCACCACCAAGGGCGGCTGATCCGGCAACCGCCACCGGCCCATCCGCCGGTGGACGAGAAGAGAGAAGACGGTGCGATCACAAAGGAAGAAAACATGAGCATATATGTCATCGACGACCACCCCCTGATGCGCGACGCGATCGTGATGGTCCTGCGGCGCCTTCGTCCGGCCGAGAACATCGTCGAGCTCGAACGGCTCGACAAGCTCGCGAGTTCCGTCGCGCAGCGCGGAGCGCCCACGCTCTTCTGTCTCGACCTGAAGTTGCCCGACACCAACGGCGTTTCGGGCGTGATCGCCGTCAAGCAGGTCTATCCCAACGTGCCGATCGCCGTCTATTCGGCGGCGCCCTCGGCCGACATGGAAGACGCCTGCATCGAGGCCGGTGCCGACACCTACATCGAGAAGTCGGCCAGCTCGGCCGAGCTGGCGGCGGCCCTGCGCGGCCTGCTGATGGCCGGCTCGGAAGAAACCGACGAGCCGCCGCTGGCCAGCAACAGCAAGCTCTCGAAGCGCCAGACCCAGCTGATCGCGATGCTCGACAAGGGCATGAGCAACCGCGACATCGCCACCGACCTCGAGATCAGCGAGCACACGGTGAAGGTGCACCTGTGGCGCCTGTTCCGCCGCCTCGGCGTGAAGAGCCGCACGCAGGCGCTGCATTACGCGCGCACGAACGGGTTGCTGTCGGGCTGAGGCCCTTGCGGCAGTGCAGTGAATGAGCCGCGCCCCTGGGCGCGGCTTTTTCGTTTCAGGCGCGGGGCGGGGTCAGTACGGACCTCAAGGCAGCGCCTTGCGCTGATAGGCCACCTGCTGCGTCACCTCGAGCAGATAGCTCGCTTGCGTCGCCCCGGCTGCCTGTGGATAGACAGCCGCGTTGAGATCGAGCATCACGTCCTCCGAGAAATTCGCACTGAAGCGCTTCGAGTAGACGTCGAAGCTCGCGACCGGCGTGAGGAGATCGCTGGCATTCACGCGCAACCGGACCGTGATCTCCACGGCAGCCTCCCAGCCCTCGGGCGCGTTCTCGGGCAGCACCGCACCCACGATCCGATAGCGCGCCTTCGGACGCACCGGCGGAACCCGCGGATCGTCGGGCAGATAGACCATCCGATTGCCGTTGAGCGAGAAGTAGAGCGACGCGCCCGTGCTCTTGCCGAATGGCGTGCGTGCCAGCGCAACGATGTCCGGCGAAATTTCATAGCTCGTGCTGACCGGCGTCGCCGGCGCATCCGCTGGAAACACGCCCAGCCTGGGCGTTCCCAGGACCGTGGAAATGAAGACGGGCAAACGCTCGGGTTCGAGCCCGAACAGGCTGCCGAGCCCGCGCGACCGCACCTCGAAATCGGATGGAAGGGTCCCTACCCCGTTGCAATCTCTCGCGTTGACGCCGACCGGCCAGAAGTCGCGTACATGGTCTCCAGCGCGCCAGGCCTGGCAGTCCGAGTACGAGCCCGATCGGCCCGGATCGACCGCGGCGACGGTTTCGACCAGCGCGAACTTGAACAAAGGACCTGTAGCGGCGGGTAGCATGGGCGTGACGGTGATGTACGCCGGCTCGCTGTCCTTCACGCCATCGTTCACGACCAGCCGCAGCACATAGTCGCCTTGCTCGTCGAGCAGCAGCGACGGCTTCGCGCCATTCGCATCGGCCAGCACCGCCTGGCTGCCCGGCGGCTTGGACTGCAGCACCCAGGCATAGCTGAGCGAGCGCCCCTGCGCCGCCTTGCTGCCACTGCCGTCGAGCGTGGCGACCAGCCCCAGCGTGCCCGCCGAAGCCTTCGCGGCCGCGGCGACCGGCGGCGCGCTGTCGGTGGGCGTGGGGGTTTCGGGTTCCGAGGGCCCGGACGGACCGGAAGGCCCGCCCGTCGCGGGCGGAGCAACCGGCGGCAGGAACGCGAAGCCGGCGGAACCGCCGCCTCCTCCGCCACCGCATGCGCACAGCATCGCGACCATGGCCGCTCCCACGGCGTATCTGAACTTGTGGATCATCTCTGCGGGCCCTCCCGTGCCCTGTCTTGAAAGAACGGAAACGGCCTGCTGGATGCGGCTCTGCGGTTCCGTTTCGAGATGGCGGGGAAGATAACAGCAGCGGGCACCTCGGCCCTGCGCCAAATCCCTAGGTCGGCCTGATGCTGCGGAGGCTCCTAGCCCACCGCCGCGCTCACCCGCGCCTGCGCCACCGCCTCGTCCGCATCGTGCAGCGCCACGCGGAACACGCTGCCGCTGCCCAGGCGCGAGCGCACGCTGACCGGGTGGCCCAGCACGTGCGACAGGCGCGCGACGATCGCCAGGCCGAGGCCGAAGCCATCGGAGGTGCCGGCATGGTCGGCCACCTTGTAGAACTCGAGGAACACGTCGCGCAGGTGCTCGGGCGCGATGCCGATGCCGGTGTCCCAGACCTCGACGCGCATGCCCTCCCGCGTGCGGCGCGAGGCCAGCAGCACGCCGCCCTCGGGCGTGTACTTGATCGCATTGGCCAGCAGGTTGCCGATCATGCGGCGCACGCGGATCGGGTCGGTGAGGAAGCTGCCCTCGGTCACGTGGACGCGGAAATCGAGCCCCTTGCTCTCGGCCACGGGGCGGTACTGCAGCTCGAGGTCCTGCAGCAGCTCGGCGATGTCCACGCGCTCGATGTGCAGCCGCACCTGGCCCGAGTCGATGCGCGCGAGGTCGAACATGGAGTCGAACAGCGCATTGACCGCATGGGTGGCGCGCACGATCTTCGGTGCCAGCTCGAGCACCAGCTCGGGCTCGTTGCGCAGCCAGTCGGCGTACAGCGACAGCGCCAGCACCGGCTGGCGCATGTCGTGCGCGGCGCTCGCGAGGAAGCGGTTCTTCATCGCCACGGCCGCCACCGCCGCCTGCCGCTGCTGGGTCAGCGACTTGATCAGGATGTGGTTGTGGAACAGCAGCTCCAGGCTGTTGCGCGCGGTCTCGTGGATGTGGTGGCCGGCGCGCAGCAGCAGGTACCAGTGCAGCGTGGGCAGGATCGGCAGCAGGAAGCCGTACTGGAACTGCGGATGCTCGAGGTTGATGACCACCAGCCGCACCAGCACCGAGCCGAGCACGGTGGCGAACAGCGTGTTGACGAAGCGCTTGAGCAGCGGCGGGTGCAGCGCCAGCCCGTTGAGCGGCGAGGTCGCGACGCCCGCGATCACCAGCCAGCTGATGAACTGGTTGACCTGCGGCACGCGCTCGAAGAACAGCAGCACCGACAGGCCCCAGACGAAGGCGCTGGCGGTCCAGACGAAGGCATAGCGGTCGGCGTACTGCTGCTGCGCCAGCGCGCTGCGCCCGACGTAGCGCACCGCGTACACGCGCGCGGCCCAGGCCCGGCAGGCCATCGAGATCAGGCCGGCGGTGAGCCAGGTCAGCACCTCCCAGCGCGGCAGCGCCGACCAGTTGAGCGCCGCCATGCCGACCATCAAGGTGCCCGACACGAGGTAGGAGCCGCGCGCCGAGCGCATCAGGCTGCGGATCAGCTCGCCGCGCACCCAGGCCTCGGCCTCGTCGGCGGAGGCCGGCACGGGCGTGAGGCTGGTGATCGAGGCGGCGGTCGCCATCAGGCAGCGCCTTTTCTTCGGTAGCGGGCCAAAACCATGGATGAGGGTGCGGGTGGAGTCGGCGGCCGGAACGGCGTTCCGGCCAGTCCGGCGATCTTACCGGGCTGTAGTCCGGTGTTTCACGCCGTAACAAGCTCCGCGTCCGCCGCCACGATCCGATGTGGCTAGAAGGCTCTTTCCTGCACCGTCGCGTGCGGATGCAGCGGATGCGTCAGCGTGTCCGCGATCAGCCGCAGCGCGTCGTCGCACTCCTCGCGCGACATCGGCCCGCCGAGGCAGATGCGCACCGCGTCGGGCGGATCGCCGTCGGTCGAGAAGGCCGCGCTCGCGACCACGCCCACGTTGCGCGTGCGCAGGAAGGAGGCGAACTCGACCGGGCTCCAGCCCGGCGTGAGCGGCAGCCAGGCATGGAAGCCCTCGGGATGGGCCTGCAGCCCGTGGCCGCCGAGGTGGCGCGCGGCCAGCAGCTGGCGCGCGGCCGATTCGGCGCGCACCGCCTGCAGCATGGCGTCGGCCGTGCCGTCCTCGACCCACATCGTGGTCAGCGCATTGGTGACCGGCGAGGCCATCACCGTGGTGGCGCGCAGGGCACCCGCGAGCCGCTGCGACTGGCGCGCGGTCGGCGCGCAGACATAGGCGCTGCGCAGCCCCGCGCCGAAGCACTTGGAGAAGCCGGTGACGTAGTAGGTCAGCGCGGGCGCCAGCGTGGCGAGCGTAGGCGGCATCTGGCGCGGCAGCATGCCGTAGGCATCGTCCTCGATGATCGGCACGGCGTAGCGCAGCGCCACGTCGGCCAGCGCCTCGCGCCGCGCGCGGCTCACGGTGCCGGTGGTGGGGTTGAGCAGGGTCGGGTTGCAGTACAGCGCCTTGGGCTTCAGGGTCTTGCAGGCGTGCTCGAAGGCATCGGCGATCGGGCCGTCGTCGTCGAGCTGCAGCGCATGCAGCTGCACGCCGAGCTGGGCCGCGATGGCCTTGATGCCCGGATAGGTCAGCGATTCCACGCACACCAGCTCGCCGGGCCGCGCGAGCTGCGAGATCAGCGCGGTCAGCACGCCGTGGATGCCGGGGCACACGAGGATGCGGTCGACGCCGGCCTCGGGCACGTGCGGGCGCAGCCACTGCATCGCGGCCTCGCGGTCGTGCACCGTGCCGCCGAAGTCCTGGTAGCGCAGCAGGTCGTAGAGGTCGGCCTGCGCGAAGGCCTGCGCGGCGCCCTCGTGCATGCGCGCCACCAGGTGCTCGTCGCGCGGCTCGGGCGGCATGTTCATCGTCATCTCGGCGCCGCTGCCGCCGCGCAGCCGCAGGCTCGGGCTGCCGGTGCGGATGAAGGTGCCGGTGCCCGCGCGCGAGTCGATCAGCCCGCGCTTGCGCGCCTCGGCGTAGCCGCGCGCCACGGTCGTGTAGTTGAGCTGCAGGTCCGCCGCCAGCTCGCGCAGCGTGGGCAGCCGGTCGCGCGCGCCGAGCCGGCCGGTGCGGATGTCGTCGGCGATCAGGTCGGCCAGCAGCAGGTAGGCCGGCTTGGCGCTGGCGCGCAGCTGCTTGCGCCAGTGCAGCGTGACGGGGGCGATCGGGGCGGTGTCGGTGGCGGCCACTTGATTGCATCCATTGATTGCATCGGGGGACCGATCAACCCGCAGGAAACGTGCCCGTCCCCTGGGGGTTCCCAGGGCCGGCGATGCCTCGAACGGGTGCGATCAGCCCCATTGATCGGGTGCATTGATCGCACGCCGAACGCTTCGCCACGGTGCGGCCCGGCCCGCCGCGAAGGCCGCGCGACGCGTCCGCGACACCCGCGCGGAAATTTTTTCGCGCCCGCATGCGGCACCGCTGCGCCTTGATCGCAACTTGATTGCATCGCGGGCCCCGCGCCCTGGCACATGGCATGCGAAGAAGAAGGCGCGCAGACGCTGCTGCGTTCCTCTCCTTCATCCCTTTCACCGGAGTACCCCATGCCCACCGTGACCCGTCCCCGCAACGAAAAAGGCGAGTTCCTCGTCGACTACGAAGAGAAGGTGTTCGAAGACGTGAAGGCCGAGCCCGGCGAGAAGGCGCTCGTGACCTTCCACACCGTGGCCTTCGAAGGCTCGATCGGCTTCGTCAACCTGCTGCAGGCCACCCGCCTCAAGCGCAAGGGCTTCGAGACCTCGATCCTGCTCTACGGCCCCGGCGTCACGCTGGGCGTGCAGCGCGGCTTCCCGACCCTGGGCGACGAGGCCTTCCCGGGCCACCAGAACTTCAACAAGCAGATCGCCACCTTCATCGCCGAGGGCGGCAAGGTCTACGCCTGCCGCTTCGCGCTGCAGGCGCTCTACGGCCATGGCGAAGGCGCGCTGATCGAGGGCATCAAGCCGATCAACCCGCTCGACGTGCTCGACCTGATCCTGCTGCACCGCAAGCAGAACGCCTTCATCCTCGACACCTGGACGCTGTAAGCGATGGCCACCGCACCCCGCATCGTCCGTGCCGCGGCGATCCAGATCGCGCCGGACTTCGACCGTCCCGACGGCACGCTCGATCGGGTGTGCAGCGCGATCGACGAAGCCGCTTCGAAGGGCGCGCAGCTCGCGGTCTTCCCCGAGACCTTCGTGCCCTACTACCCCTACTTCAGCTTCGTGCTGCCGCCGGTGCTGCAGGGCGCGCCGCACCTGCTGCTGGCCGAGCGCGCGGTGGTGGTGCCCGGCCCGGTCACGCAGGCCGTGGCCGAGCGGGCGCGCGCCCGCGGCGTGGTGGTGGTGCTCGGCGTGAACGAGCGCGACCACGGCAGCCTCTACAACACGCAACTGGTGTTCGACGCCGACGGCACGCTCGCACTCAAGCGCCGCAAGATCACGCCGACCTACCACGAGCGCATGGTCTGGGGCCAGGGCGACGGCGCCGGGCTCAAGGTGGTCGACACCGCCATCGGCCGCGTCGGCGCGCTGGCCTGCTGGGAGCACTACAACCCGCTGGCGCGCTACAGCCTGATGGCGCAGCACGAGGAGATCCACTGCGCGCAGTTCCCGGGCTCGCTGGTGGGCCCGATCTTCGCCGAGCAGATGGAGGTGACGATCCGCCACCACGCGCTCGAGTCGGGCTGCTTCGTGGTCAACGCCACCGGCTGGCTCAGCGACGAGCAGATCCGCAGCGTCACGCCCGACCCCAACCTGCAGAAGGCGCTGCGCGGCGGCTGCCACACGGCCATCGTCTCGCCCGAGGGCCGGCATCTCGCGCCGCCGCTCACCGAGGGCGAGGGCATGGTGATCGCCGACCTCGACATGGCGCTGATCGCCAAGCGCAAGCGAATGATGGATTCGGTGGGCCACTACGCGCGCCCCGAGCTGCTCTCGCTCGCCATCGACGACCGGCCCGCGGCCACCACCGTGCCGATGCACACCCTTTCTTCCCACCCACGGAGCCCCGACCATGACGACGACCGCCGCCCTCGCATCGAACCCCGCACCGAATCCCGCGCCGGTGGACAGCCGCCAGCTGATGACGGAGCTCCAGTCCTTCGGGTTGCGGCTGGTTGATCCCGGCGCGGGTGCCGCCAGCCGCCGCGGCGGCGCCGGCCCCTCGGACCACAAGGCCGTGCTGGTCGACGGCCACACGATCATGGTGCCGGTGCACACCGCGAGCGCCTGGCATTCGCCGTTCACGGCCGAGGCGCCCGACGCGCAGGGTGTGAGCCGCGTGATGCGCGGCAGCATCCCGATCGCGAACATCGCCTTTCCGCGCCAGCCGCGCTTCTATGCGATGCAGACCTTCGATGGCGTGCCCTATTCGCACATCGCCACCTTGCACGGCAGCGACGTGCTCGCCACCACCGTGCTGCAGACCTGCATCCGCTACGAGAGCCGGCGCAAGAGCTGCAAGTTCTGCGCGATCGGCCAGTCGCTCGCGGCCGGCCGCACCATCGCGCACAAGACGCCGCAGCAGCTCGCCGAGGTGGCGCGCGCGGCCGTGCTGCTCGACGGCGTGAAGCACATGGTGCTGACCACCGGCACGCCCAACGCCACCGACCGCGGCGCGGCGGTGCTCTGCGAGAGCGCCTTCGCGATCAAGGCCGCAGTCGACATCCCGATCCAGGGCCAGTGCGAGCCGCCCAACGACGACCGCTGGTTCCAGCGCATGAAGGCCGCGGGCATCGACACGCTGGGCATGCACCTGGAGGTGGTCACGCCCGAAGTGCGCGAACGCATCATGCCGGGCAAGGCCAGCGTGCCGGTGTCGCGCTACATGAGCGCCTTCGAGGCCGCGGTGGCGGTGTTCGGCCGCGGCCAGGTCAGCACCTACATCCTCGCGGGCCTCGGCGATTCGCGCGAGGCCATCCTCTCGGTCTGCGACGAGCTGCTCGCGCGCGGCGTCTACCCCTTCGTCGTGCCCTTCGTGCCGATCAGCGGCACGCCGCTCGAGGACCATCCCGCGCCCACGCCCGAGTTCATGAAGTCGCTGCTCGAGCCGCTGGGCCGGCGCGTCGCGGCCGCCGGCCTGCGCTCGGCCGACATCAAGGCCGGCTGCGGCAAGTGCGGCGCGTGTTCTTCTCTGTCCGTCTACGAGGCCTGAGATGAAGACCGCCGAAGCCTGGAGCGAGCTGCCGCTGGCCTACGCGCCGGTCGAATACCTCGTGCGCGAGGCTTCCCAGCAATGGGAGCGCGACGAGGCGATGGCGCTGCGCCGCGCCGTGTTCTGCATCGAGCAGGGCATCTTCGCGCGCGACGACCGCGACGCGGTCGACGACCATGCACTGCTGCTGGTCGCGATGTCGTGCAACGCCGGCATGCCCGAGCAGGTGGTGGGCACGGTGCGCATCCATCGCGGCGCGGCCGCGGGCGAATGGTGGGGCTCGCGGCTCGCGGTGCACCCGGCCTTCCGCAGCCAGGGCCACCTGGGCGCGACGCTGATCCGGCTCGCGGTGTCGCGCGCCCATGCGCTGGGCTGCACGCTGTTCCTCGCGCAGGTGCAGCTGCAGAACGAGCCGCTGTTCCGCAAGCTCGGCTGGACCACGCTCGGCGAATGCGAGGTGCAGGGCCGAGCGCATGCGCGCATGCGCGCCGACCTCGGCTTCTATCCGCCCTGCCACGATCCGGTCAGCGGCTTCGTCACGCGCGCAAGGGTGCCGCGATGAGCCGCGCCGCCGAGATCGCCGAAGCGCTGCGCGCCACGCGCGGCTTCGCCCACAAGCGCGACATCAGCGAGGTGGTGGCGGCGCTGGGCCGCTCGCTGCCCGGCGGCCACGCGGCGCTCGCGCAAGCCGTACCCGTGGGCGACGACTGCGCCGCCATTCCCGACGGCCGCGGCGGCTACCTGCTGTTCGCGATCGAGGGGCTGGTCGAGGACTTCATCGTGCGCATGCCCTGGTTCGCGGGCTACTGCGGCGTGATGGTCAACGTGAGCGACATCTACGCGATGGGCGGGCGCCCGACCGCGGTGGTCGACGCGCTGTGGAGCAGCGGCATGAACCCGGCCGACCAGGTGCTCGGCGGCATGGCCGAGGCCGCGGCGCGCTATGGCGTGCCGATCGTCGGCGGCCACAGCAACAACCGCAGCGAGCGGCCGCAGCTCGCGGTCGCGATCCTCGGCCATGCGCGCCGGCTGATCACGAGCTTCGATGCGCGGCCCGGCGATCTGCTGGTGATGGCGGCCGACCTGCGCGGCGCCTACGAGGAGCCCTTCCCCTACTGGAACGCCTCGACGCGCGCGCCGGCCGCGCGGCTGCGCGCCGACCTCGAGCTGCTGCCCGCGCTGGCCGAGGCCGGCCTGTGCCGCGCCGGCAAGGACATCAGCATGGCCGGCGCGGTCGGCACCGCGATGATGCTGCTCGAATGCTCGGGCGTGGGCGCCTCGATCGAGCTCGATGCGCTACCGAAGCCCGAGGGCGTGCCGCTGTTGCGCTGGCTGTCGTCGTTCCCGAGCTACGGCTTCGTGCTCAGCGTGGCACCGGCGCAGCTCGCGCGCGTGCTCGCACGCTTCGCGGCACGCGACATCGCCTGCGGCGTGATCGGCACCGTGGACGAGAGCCGCACCGTGCGCCTGCGCGCCGATGGCGAGGAGGCCCTGCTGTGGGACTTCAGCCGCGATGCCTTCATCCAGCCGCCGGCGCCGTCCGGCCTGCGCGAGGAGGCCCGCCATGGCTGAAGACCACTTCGAGCGCCCGCTGCGCATCGGGCTGCTGACGCATTCGGTCAACCCGCGCGGCGGCGTGGTCCACACGCTGGAACTCGCGCGTGCGCTGCACGAGGCCGGCCATGCCGTCACCGTGTTCGCGCCGGCCGCGCCAGGCCAGCGCTTCTTCCGCGAACCGTCCTGCCGCGCCGAGCTCGTGCCGGTGCACGGCACGCCGGCCGACACGGTGGCGATGGTGCGCACGCGCATCGCGGCCTTCGTCGACCACCTGGGCGCGCTGCTCGAGCACGAGCGCTTCGACGTGCTCCACACCCACGATTCGATCGGCGGCAATGCGCTGGCACGGCTGCAGGACATGGGCCGCATCGAGGGCTTCGTGCGCACGGTCCATCACCTCGACGACTTCGCCGATGCGCAGCTCGCGCACTGGCAGCAGCAGGCCTTCGTCAGCGCGCGGCAGGTGTTCTGCGTGAGCCGGCTGTGGCGCGAGCATCTCGCTCGGCACCATGGGATCGCGGCGCAGGAGGTGGCGAACGGCATCGACACCGCGCGCTTCTCGCCGCGCATGCAGGCCGGCGACGCGGCGCTCGCGCGGCGACTCGGCATCCGTACCGGCGCGACGGTGCTGGCCGTCGGCGGCGTCGAGGAGCGCAAGAACACGCTGCGCCTGCTCGAGGCCTTCGCGCTGCTGCGGCAGCGCCCGGGCCAGGCCGATGCGCAACTGGTGATCGCGGGCGGCGCGAGCCTGCTCGACCACAGCGCCGCCATGCAGGCCTTCGCCGGCGCGCTCGCGCGCCTCGGGCTGGCCGAAGGTCCGGACCGTGCCGTGCGGCTCACCGGGCCGCTGGCCGACGAGGACATGCCCGCGCTCTATCGCCTGGCCGACGTGGTCGCGATGCCCTCGCTGCGCGAAGGCTTCGGGCTGGTGGTGCTCGAAGGCCTGGCGAGCGGCCGGCCCGTGGTGGCCTCGCGCATCGCGCCCTTCACCGACTACCTCGCGCCCGAGGACGTGAGCTGGGCCGACCCGCTCGATGCCGGCTCGATCGCGCAGGCCCTGGCCGATGCGCTCGCGCGCCGCGACGACGCGCGCATCGCGCGATCGGCGGCCCGGCTCGCGCGGCACTTCAGCTGGGCCGAGAGCGCGCAGCGGCACGTCGCCCTCTACCGCGAAGGCCTGCGCCGCCCCCACGCCATCGAGACGAGGACCGCCCCATGCCCGTGATGCATTTCCAGGTGCGCTGGCCCGATGCCAGCGAATCGCGCTGCTACTCGCCCTCGCTGGTGGTGCGCGACTTCCTCGCGCCCGGCGAACGCTATGCGCTCGACGATTTCCTGCGGCGCACGCGCGAGGCGCTCGGCATCGCCTCCGAACGCGTGCGCGCGAAGTATGGCTTCGCCTGTTCGCAGGCGATGGACCAGCTCGCCGAGATCGAGCGCATCGCCGCGCGCTTCGAGCCCGCCGCCGAAGTCACCGTGCTGGCCTTCGACTGACCTCCCCCTTGCGCCCCCATCGAGAAAGAGAGACCCCATGTCCCACCCCACCCATCCCGAGCATCCCTACGGCGGCCGCAGCCACTACAGCGTGGCGATCGTCGGCGGCGGCCAGGCCGGCCTGTCGCTGAGCCACTGCCTGCAGCAGCGCGGCATCGACCACCTCGTGATCGAGAAGCGCAGCCTGGTCCACAGCTGGCGCACGCAGCGCTGGGATTCGTTCTGCCTGGTCACGCCCAACTGGCAATGCCAGCTGCCGGGCTGGCCCTACCAGGGCGACGATCCGCACGGCTTCATGGTCAAGGATCAGATCAACGACTGGCTCGCGGGCTTCGTGGCGCAGGTGAAGCCGCCCGCGCTCGAGGGCGTGACGGTGCAGCGCGTGGTGCACGTGCCGCAAAGCGGCGAGCGCGGCCGCTACGAGGTGCAGACCGACGCCGGCCTCTACACCGCCGACCAGGTGGTGGTGGCCTCGGGCGGCTACCACAAGCCGATCGTGCCGCGGCTGGCCGAGAAGCTGCCGGCCTCGGTGGCGCAGTACCACTCGGCGCAGTACCGCAACCCCGCGCAACTGCCCGAGGGCGCGGTGCTGGTGGTGGGCTGCGGCCAGTCGGGCGCGCAGATCGCCGAGGACCTGCACCTGGCCGGCCGCAAGGTCTACCTGGCCACGGGCGACGCACCGCGCTGCGCGCGCTTCTACCGCGGCCGCGAGGTGGTCGACTGGCTGGCCGACATGCAGTACTACGACATGCCGGTCACCGCCCATCCGCTGCGCGAGGGCGTGCGCGACAACACCAACCACTACGTGACCGGCCGCGACGGCGGGCGCGACATCGACCTGCGGCGCTTCGCGCGCGAGGGCATGGAACTGTTCGGCCTGCTGACCGACCTGGACCAGGGCGTGCTGCAGTTCCAGCCCAACCTGCGCGAGCACCTCGACCATGCCGACCGCATCTACAACGGCATCAACGCCTCGATCGACAAGTTCATCGCCGCCAACGGCATCGAGGCGCCGCCGCCCTCGGTCTACGCGCCCGTGTGGGAGCCGGCCGAGGAACGCACCCGGCTCGATCTCGCGGCCGCGGGCATCACCAGCGTGCTGTGGTGCATCGGCTTCTCGCCCGACTTCGCCTGGGTCGACGCACCGGTGTTCAACGGCCGCGGCCACCCGGTGCACCAGCGCGGCGTCACGCGCGAGCCGGGGCTGTACTTCCTCGGGCTGCCGTGGCTGCATACCTGGGGCTCGGGACGTTTCTCGGGCGTGGCGCGCGACGCGGAGTTCCTTGCCGAGGCGATCGCCGCGCGGCGCGCCGAACTGCGCGCGGAACCCGAGGTCGCGCCGCCCCGGCTGCAGGCGGCCTGAGCGCACGGGCTTCAGCCCATCGCGTAGCGCACGATCAGGAACGCGCCCGAGCACAGCACCGCGAGCGCGACCACGCGCAGGAACTGCTCGCGCGACAGCCGCAGCGTGATGCGCCGGCCCAGCGCGGTGCCCAGCAGCATCGCGGGCAGCAGCAGCACGGCCAGCGCGAGGATTGAGACCTCGGCATACACGCCCGCTGCCAGGAACAGCAGCGCGCGCGTGAGCGTGCTGAGGCCGATCAGCGTGGACTGGGTGACGCGCACGCGTTCCTTTTCGTCGATGCGGCCCGCGAGATAGATCGCATAGATGAAGCCGCCGCTGCCGAACATGGCCGAGAAGATGCCGCCGACGAAGCCGAAGGGCACGGCCGCGCGCGCCGAGAGCCGCGCGACCGGCCGCCAGCCGCTGAGCGCATACAGCGCATAGGCGACCGCGAAGATGCCCAGCGCCAGCAGCATCGCCTGCGGCCGTCCCAGCAGCAGCAGCGCGGCGCCCAAGAGGCTGCCGAACGCCATCAGCGGCACCAGCCGGCGCAGCTCGGCGCGGTCGGCCGCGCCGGCATCGCGGCTCACGTTGACCACGGCCGCGACGAAGTCGAGCAGCGCCAGCAGCGGCACGACCGTGGCCACCGGCACGAACTGCGCAAGCACCGGCCCGGCGACCAGCGCGGTGCCGAAGCCGGCGATGCCGAAGATCACGTAGGCCGCGACGATGCCGGCGCAGATGGCCAGCAGTTGCAGCGGCGTGAAGGGCAGCAGGTGCTGCAGGGACGACGACAAGGTCATGGGACGCGAATCTAGGCGCTGGCGCCGCGCCGCGACAATGCCGAATGCGGCGTGCGGCGATCTCGAAATCAGATCGCTGGCGCGAACGCGGCCTGCAGCGACTCGCGCAGCGCGAGCGCATGCCGCGGCCCGCCCTCGCGCCACAGCACCAGCACGCCGCTGCGGCAGCCCTCGCCGTCGAGCGGCAGCGCGCGCACGCCCGCGGGCGCCAGCGCGGCCATCGAGGCCGGCACGATCGCGAGGCCGAAGCCGGCCTGCACCAGCGCGAGCTGCGACCACTTGCGCGAGCGCACCTGCGCGCCCACGGGCTCGAAGCCCTCGGCGCGGCACAGCTCGGCCACCGCATGGCTGAGTCCGCCGCGCTCGCGGTGCGGCAACGCGACGAAGGGCTCGGCACGCAGCTCGGCGAGCCGCAGCCTCGCGCGCCCGGCCAGCGCGTGCGCGGCGGGCAGCAGCACCACCAGCGGCTCGTCGAACAGCGGCGCATGGCCCACGCCCGGATGGCGGCGCAGCACCGGCGCGCGCGCGAGGCCGATGTCGGCGCGGCCCTCGGCGATGTCGAGCGCCTGGTGCTCGGACGAGGCCTGCGCGACCTCGATCGCCACGCCCGGACAGCGCAGCGCATGCGAGCGCAGCGCGCCGAGCAGCACCGGCGACAGCGGCACCGAGCTCGAATGCAGCAGCTGCACCGTGCCCTCGATGCCGCGCTGCGCCTGGCGCGCGCCCAGCGCGGCGGCATCGAGCGCGCGCAGGATCTGGCGCGCGTCGGCATACAGCGAACGGCCGGCCGGCGTCATCTCGAGCTGGCGCGTGCCGCGCTCGAGCAGCGGCACCTGCAGCTGGGTTTCCATCTCCTTGACCTGCCGGCTCAGCGCCGACTGCGCGATGTAGAGACGTTCCGCCGCGAGGCTGAAGCTGCCGGCATCGACGATGTCGACGAAGTAGCGCAACTGCTTGTGGGTGAGCATGAAGTCCTCCGCTGGCGTCGCCGTGCCTCAGGCCACCACGCCCGCGAGCGAATCGGCCACGTCGATCGCGCGCGGCAGCGCGGCGCGCACCGCCTCGATGAAATGCCGCAGCTTGGCCGACTGGAAGCGCGTCTGCGGATAAACGAGGTACACCGGCAGCGGCGGCGCCTGCCATTGCGGCACCAGCCGCAGCAGCCGGCCGCGCGCGATGTCGTCGTTGAGCAGCCAGGCCGAGCCCATGCAGGCGCCGAGCCCCAGCACGGCCGCGTTGCGCAGCGCGTAGAGGCCGTCGGTGCTCAGGCGCGGGCGGATCGGCACCCGGCATTCCTCGCCGGTCGTCACGTGCGAGAGCCGCAGCTCGGTGCGGTAGAAGGTGCGCAGCGCCAGCCAGGGCAGCGCCGCGAGCTCGGAGGCATGCGCGATCGGCGACCGGCCTTCCATCAGCGCCGGCGCGGCGGCCACGATGCGCGGGATCTCCGACAGCTTGAGCGCCACCACCGAGGGGTCGTCGATCTCGCCGACCTGGATCGCGCAGTCGATGTTCTCGGTGATGAAGTCGGGACGCCGGTCGTGCAGCAGCCATTCGACGTCCACGCGCGGGTTCTCGCGCAGGTAGCGGTACAGCGGATGCATCAGCAGGTCTTGCCCGAGCGCATGCGGCGCGATCACGCGCAGCGTGCCCTCGGCCGCGCGGCCGGCGCCGCGCAGCTCGTCCTCGAACGCGGCCCAGTCGGCCAGCAGTTCCTTCGCGCGCGCGAAGCAGCGTTCGCCGTCCTCGGTGAGCTTCATGCCGTGGGTGGAGCGCCGCAGCAGGCGCAGCCCGAGCGAGCGCTCAAGCGCCTGCAGGCGCCGGCTCACGGTGGGCTGGCTCATGCCGAGCTGGGCCGCGGCGGCCGACAGGCTGCCGGCCTCGACGATGCGGACGAAGGTCTGCATGAGCTCGACACGGTCGGCCGGGACGGCGGCCGGGAGAACGGCGGGCGTTTCGGGAGCGGAATTCGATGCCATCGCGGGATTCTGCGCCTTGTATGCGTCAAACGTATAGGCGTTGTTCGCTGCCGAGGGCTACCGTTCGAGCGCTCCGCCCTGCAAACTCCGCGCACTTTCCGCCGAATCCAAGGGTAAATACCATGTCTTCCATTCAAGCAGCGCATGCGGGCACCAAGCCGCTGGCGCCGGCCGCCCCGGCCCTGCCCGCCTCGCTGGTGCTGCTGCTCGCCAGCGGCGCCGGCTTCGCGGTGGCCGCCCTCTATTACAGCCAGCCGATGCTGGGCGTGCTCGCGGCCGACATCGGCGCGCCGACGCGCACGGTCGGCTTCGTGCCCACGCTGACCCAGCTCGGCTATGCGCTGGGCATCCTGTTCCTGGCGCCGCTGGGCGACCGCTACGACCGGCGCCGCATCATCCTCGCCAAGGCGGCCGTGCTGTGCGTGGCGCTGCTGCTCGCGGGCGCCTCGCCCTCGATCGGCATGCTGCTGGCCGCGAGCCTGGCGATCGGGCTGGCCGCCACCATGGCGCAGGACATCGTGCCCGCCGCCGCCACCCTGGCGCCCGAGGCCAGCCGCGGCAAGACCGTGGGCACGGTGATGACCGGGCTGCTGTTCGGCATCCTGCTGTCTCGCGTGGTCAGCGGCTTCGTGGCCGAGCACTTCGGCTGGCGCACGATGTTCGTGGCCGCCGCCGCCAGCATCGCGCTGATCGGCGCCGCCGCCTGGCGCGGGCTGCCGCGCTTCAAGGCCACCACGCACCTGGCCTACGGCGCGCTGCTGCGCTCGCTGGCCACGCTGTGGCAACGCCATGGCGCGCTGCGCCGCGCGGCCTGGGCGCAGGGGCTGATCTCGATCGGCTTCAGCGCCTTCTGGTCCACGCTGGCCGTGATGCTGCACGGCCAGCCCTTCCACCTCGGCAGCACCGCGGCCGGCGCCTTCGGCCTGGCCGGCGCGGCCGGCGCGCTGGCCGCGCCGCTCGCGGGCCGGCTGGCCGACCGCCGCGGCCCGGAACTGGTGACGCGGCTGGGCGCCGCGCTGGTGGTGGTCTCGTTCGCGGTGATGGCGCTCGCGCCGCTGATGGCGCCCGGCGCGCAGCTCGCGGTGATCGTGGTGGCGGTGATCGGCTTCGACCTCGGCGTGCAGGCCACGCTGATCGCGCACCAGACCATCGTCTACGGCATCGAGCCCGGCGCGCGCAGCCGGCTCAACGCGGTGCTGTTCACGGCGATGTTCATCGGCATGGCGATCGGCTCCGCGGTGGGTGCGCTGGCGCTCGCGCAATGGGGCTGGGCCGCGGTGACGGCGCTGGCGATCGCCTCCTCGGCCGCGGCGCTGGCCGTGCGGCTGTGGCCGATGTCGGGCCGCGCCTGACAGCCGGCCGCGGCGCTCAGGCCGGCGCCGCCGCCACCGGCATCGAGAAACCCTTGCGCAGCAGCGCCGCCGCGAGCCGGGCGCAGACCACGCGGTCCGGCGCGCCGAGCACCACGGCCAGCAGGCGCCGGCCCTCGTGCGCCGCGGTGGCGATCTGGTGCGCGCCCGTCGCGGGCGAGAAGGCCGCGGCCAGGCCGTCGACGCCGCGCACCGTGCCCAGCAGCAGGTTGACGTTGGGCAGCGCCTGCTCCCAGGGGTCGAGCCGGGTCTTGCCGGCGATGGCGGCGAGCGCCGGATGGTCGCGCATCAGCCGCGCCGCCAGCCGCAGCACGTCGACCGCGTTGCTGCGCGCGCTCTCGTCCTGGCCCGCGGGACAGGCGAAGCGGGTGTCGCGCAGGCCCCAGGCCACGGCCTGGCGGTTCATGGCCTCGACGAAGGCCTCGGTGGTGCCGCTGTGCCAGGCGGCGAGCGCGAAGGCCGCGCTGTCGGACGAGGCGATCAGCACGGCCTCGAGCAGGCGCTGCACCGACAGCCGCACCATGGCCTCGGCGCCGACCGCGATCGGCGTGCGCTCGGCGCGCCGGTCACGCTGCTCGGCGACCAGCTTGCGCTCCACCAGCATCGCGGTCGCGAGCTTGGCGAGGCCGGCCGGCGGATAGCTGCCGGCGGCGGGCTCGTGGCCCAGCAGCCGGTCGGCCGCGAGGTCGTAGAGCGCCCAGCTCGCGGCCGGCGGCAGGGCCGGCGCGGCCTGGTCGCGCGCTGCCTCGGCGGGCGCGGACGACAGCACCCGCGCGGCTTTCCAGTCGAGCCCCGCGGCCTGCTCGAGGTCCGGCGGCAGCTGGTCCGCTGCGACGATGCGGTACGGCGGGGCGGGGGGAAAGGGCTTCAATCGGCGGAGTCCGGCGTGGGGTCGGCGGCGTGGTGCGTGCCGCCGGCATTGTCCGTTGCCGACGCGCGCCGCGTCAGACGGCGAGGGCCTGCTCCACGTCCTGCGTCTTGCGGCGCGCGAGCGCGAGGTTCGACTTCGACTTGTCGAGCACCAGGTAGACGAACAGGCCTTCGTGCTTCTGCAGCGGGCGGATGATGTGGTACTGGCGGCCGAGCGTGATCAGGATGTCCTCGATCGTGTCGTTCAGGCCGAGCGCGCGCATGGTCTTGTTCTTGGCGCGCACCACCTCGGTATTGCCCGCGGCCGCCACTTCGAGGTCCACGCCCGAGCCGACCTGGCCCAGGATCATGCCGCTGCCGGAGTCGACCAGCGCCGCGCACAGGGCGCCGTCGATCGTCATCAGTTCGTCCATGGATTGCTTGATATTTGCCATCGCTGTCTTTCGTAGTCCATCGCCCTGAGGATCGGCCGCCACCCGGGCGAGTGATGAGCGGCGGCCGGTTGGTAACAGTGAAGGGAGGACCCGTGCCTCAGGCGCGCTGCAGCGCCAGCGTCGCCTGCTTGGCGAAGTACAGGACCTGGCCGATGACCGCGTCCTTGCCCGCGACCACGCTCACGATCAGGTCGGCCTCGTCGTGGCGCGCCTGCAGCATCAGGATGTGGCCCAGCGCGGACTCGATCGCGACGTTCTCGCACCGGCCCAGGCCGCTCTCCTCGCCGGCCACCGCGCCGAGCGCGGCCAGTGAACTCGCGATGGCCGACAGGCGCGCGACCTGCGCGGTGTTCTCCACGCGCGCGGCCAGCTCGAGGCCGTCCTCGGTCGAGATCACGACGGCTTTCACGCCCTTGATCTCGCGCATGAGCGTGTCGACGGCGGACTCGGCGGCGTCCTTGAGGCGGGGTGGAATGTTCATGTCGGAAGAGAAAGGAAAGAAAGGGGCGGCGCTCAGGCCTCGAGCTGGATCAGCAGCAGCTCGAGCAGCTGCACCACCTGCTGCGGATCGGTCACGTTGGCCGGCAGCACCGGGCACAGCACGCCCTTGTCCTGCATGCGCTGGGCATAGGCGTCGAGGCCGGGTTCGGGATGGGTCTCGGTGCGGCCCACCGCGACCACGCAGGCGGTCTGCGCGATGAGTTCGGCGAAGCCGTCGAGGTAGACCTCGAGGTCGGCCAGCGGATCGGGGCGGCTGTTGTCGACCAGGATCACGAGGCCGAGCGCGCCGCGCGCGAGGATGCGCCACATGAAGTCGAAGCGCATCTGGCCGGGCGTGCCGTACAGGCGCAGCTTCTCGCCGTTGTCGAGCGTGAGCTCGCCGTAATCCAGGCCGACGGTGGTGGTGGCCTTGGCGACCGAGGTGTCGCTGTTGCGCACCTCGGTGCGCACCGGCGCAATCTCGCTCACGGCCGCGATGGCGGTGGTCTTGCCGGCGCCCATGGTGCCGGTGAAAAGGATCTTGTGCTCCACGCTCAGTCGGAATCGGTGGGGGTCATGAGGGCGAATCGCGGCGCATCAGGCGCGCGATCCCGAGGACAGCAGCCCGAGGCGGCTGCGGATGCGCGCGAGCAGGCCGGGCTGCACCTCGCGCGCCGGGGGCGTCGCCTCGGCGGCGGGGTGGACCTGCGAATCGGGCCAGATCGACTCGGGCGCGCGCGCGGCGCCGCCGCCGCTGGCCGCCACGAAGCCGGCGCGCTCGAGCGCGGCGATGAAATCGGCGCATTCCTGCGCGCTGGCGTTCGAGCGCTGCTGCAGCGCCGCCAGCGTGGCCGGGCGGCTCGCGAGCAGGGTCGCGAGCTTCATGCGCACGGCCGAGTCGAGCAGCGCGACCGAGGGCCAGCGCAGCAGGCGGTATTCCTCGCCGCGCGCGCCGCGTTCGGCCGATGCCGCCAGGCCCAGGTCGCGTGCATGGACCACCATCGCGCCAAGCCGGTTGAGCATGGCCTCGAGCGCATCGGCATGCAGCGGCAGCCGCAGGAAGGGGCCGCGCGGCGGCGGCGTGTCGCCGACGGTCAGCAACGGCACCGGCGGCAGCGGCGAATCGGCCGCCTCGGCCGACAGCGCCGCGGCCCGGTCGCCCACCACGCGCAGGTCGGCACCCTCGACCTGCCAGGCCCAGTGCTGGTGGGTGCGGTGGTCGAGCAGCCGCACCAGCGACTTGAAAAGCAGTTCGTCGCGGGCCGGCAGCCCTTCGATGCTGAAGCTCAGCAGCGGCCGGCGGTCGCGGGTCGAGGCGCTGGAACCGGTCATGGGCGGTCCGCAGGTGGCTGGGCGGCACTCGCCCAAGATCGCACCAAATTGGGGCGTTTTTGCAGTCCGAATGGCAATTCAAGCGCTTCCATCGATGAAACATCCCCGGGAAGCCTCGCGGCCCGCCTTTGATTGAATGCCTAAGTGTTAACCAGTGTTACTCGCCAAAAATATAACACTCGTTGCAATTAAACACACTAGATTACAAAACCCGACTAAGTCCTACGGGAATCGGTGGAAACGGAAACGAGGCGACCCACCGCGGGCGGCGGATGCTCAGGACCGCAGGCTGGTCCAGAGAAAGGCCAGGGTCGCCAGCGCCATGACCGCGGTCGCGGCCCAGCCCAGCACCCGCCAGTGCAGCGGCAGCACCAGTTCGCCCATGAGGCGGCGGCTGCCGGCGGCCCACATGACGCCGACCATGATCGGCACCGACATCAGCGAATTGAGCACCGCCGCCCACACGAGCGCTTTCATCGGATCGACGCCGCACAGGCTGATGCCGATGCCGCAGACCATGGCGGCCGCGAGGATGCCGTAGAAGGCCGGCGCGGCGCCCACCGGCTGCTCGAGTCCGCGGCGCACGCGCAGGAACTCGGCGCAGGCATAGGCGGCCGAACCGCCGAGCACCGGCAGCGCCAGCAGG